>JAKAQV010000044.1 GCA_021819565.1 bacterium
AAAAACTGACGCGGATGTTCCTGCGGCGTTTACCTGACCTTGCAAGGAATCGGCGGCGGCTCTTTGGAAACCTATCGTTTTTTCTTGCCCGCGCGAAAAACTCTTTTTTATCAGATTGCCACCGGAATCTACCGCGTCGAAGCTCCAAAAAACTTTTTTGGAACTCCCGAAAAAACTCTTACGGTCGTAGCCGACGGAAAAAAATATTTCCCGCCTTTTCCCGAAGCGTTGTCTCAATTAAGACCGCTCGTTATAAAACCGAAAAAGACCATCGCTTTAGGGGAGTTGGATATTTCGGTCACTCCCAGCAGCTCTGAAAGCCCGCGCGCGGTCTCAATTGAATTTCATCACGGCATTAAAGCTCAAAGACGCGTTTTGTCCCGGATTATTCGGGATATGCTCAACCCGGACACGCCCGAAAGCATCCGAAAAAGCGAACAATCCTGGATTAATTCCCTTCAGAAAGCGCTCAGCGACGCTAATCAACAAGCCGAAATACCAAACCCAAAACCATGAAAATCGCCATCGCCTCCGACCACGCGGGATATCCTCTTAAAAAAATCCTGGCGGAAGTTTTAAAAAAGGGAAAGCATGAGTTGTTGGATCTCAGCGGAGATAATCCCGATCCGCAAGACGACTATCCAGATTTCGCCAAAGCCGTCGCCTTGGCCGTGGCCCAGAAGAAAGTTGAGCGCGCTGTTTTGATCTGCGGAAGCGGAGTCGGGGCCAATGTCGCCGCCAACAAGGTCCCGGGCGTTCGGGCCTGTGTCTGCCATGACACTTTCTCCGCTCGCCAAGGAGTGGAAGACGATGACATGAATGTCCTTTGCCTGGGGGGCCGCATTATCGGAGAAGAGCTCGCCCAAGAAATCCTGAAAACCTTTCTCGCCGCCCGATTTTCAAATGCCGAAAGGCATTTAAGACGCCTTAAAAAAGTATTATCCATTGAAAAGGAGTTCTCCAAATGAATACCCTCGAAGAGAAAGTAATCACCCAAGACCCCATCATAGAAGCCGCCTTTGAAGAATTAAAAAAGAGCGATTTTTTGCCGCTGTTTCGCTCTCAAAAAGCCTCTTTATGGAAAAAAGAACCCGCGGCTCAGGCAATCATCAATAAATCCCTAGGCTGGATTGACGCCCCCGAGACAAGCGCGCTATCGGTGGGAGCTTTAAAGTCTTTTGTCTCGGAATTAGAAAAAGAGGGAATAGAATCAGCCGTCGTTTTGGGAATGGGCGGCTCGAGTCTCTGTTGCGAAGTGTTCAAAGAATGCTTTCCGCACCCCAATCATAAAATTCGCCTTGAGGTTCTAGACTCGACCTCGCCCGAAGCCGTTTTGGCCCTTCAAAAAAAGCTCAACCTCAAAAAAACCCTCTTCATTGTTTCCAGCAAATCCGGTTCGACGATGGAGCCCAATTGCTTCATGGATTATTTTTTTTCTGAAACTCAAAAGGTATTAGGAAATAAAACCCCAAATCATTTTATCGCGATTACCGACCCCAACACCAGTCTTGAAAAAAAGGCCTCTCAAATGCGCTTTCGCAAAATTTGGCCCGGCAATCCCAACGTGGGTGGCAGATACTCCGCGCTGACCAATTTCGGCATCGTTCCAGCCGCCATCTCCGGCCTCGACACAGAACAAATTCTCAATAGCGCGCGCAAAATCAGGACCGACATTTTATCGCAAGCCAATCCGGCGCAAAACCCCGCGCTCACTCTCGGCGCGTTTTTGGGCGCTAATGCCCGCAAGGGAAAAGATAAACTGACCCTGATTCTCTCTCCGCAGTTTAAGGCCTTTGGACTATGGATTGAGCAATTGATTGCGGAATCGACCGGGAAAGAAGGCCGCGGAATCGTTCCCATCATCGCGGAAGACAGTTTATCGCCCAAAGACATCTCTCCCGATCGCATTTTCGCGGCCATTATCGATCATCAAGATACTGAGTCCATAGAATTAATCAAAAAAATTCAAGAAAGCGGAGCCCCTTGTATTTCCTACCGGACTGAAAACCCTTATGAACTCTCGGCGCAGTTTTTCCTCTGGGAGGCGGCAACGGCAACGGCGGGATTCTTGTTGGGAATCAATCCTTTTGACCAGCCCAACGTTCAGGCCGCCAAAGACCTGACCGTTGATATTCTCTCAAAAGCCAAAAAGGGGAAAATTGCCGAGGAAAAACCTTTCCTCCGCTCCGGAGAAGCCCAGGTGTTTTGCGATGAGACTCTAAAAGAAACGATCCTCAGCGACAATAAAAAACCTAATTGGCCGCTCGGCGAACTGCTTAAAAAACATTTTGCCCGTCTTAAAATCGGAGATTATGCCGTGATTTTGGCCTATGTCCATCCCGAAGCCAAAATTCAAAAAGAACTGGAATTTTTGCGGGCCTTTCTCGCGAAAACCTACCGCATCCCTGTCGCCTTGGAATTTGGGCCGAGATATCTTCACTCAACCGGACAATTGCATAAGGGCGGGGGAGCTAACGGGCTCTTTTTGGAGATCGCATTGACTCACGCCAAAAAACTGCCGATTTCTGGAAGAGACTGGGGCTTTGAGACTTTAATTAGAGCCCAGGCCCTGGGCGACTATTCCGCGCTCAAGTCGGCGGGAAGAAGGATTCTTCGGCTCGATTTCCCGAGCGATGACTTAAGCGCGGTTAAATCTGTTGTCCAAGCCTCAAAAAAGTGAGTCAGCCAGAGCTCCACTCGTCATTCCGGCGAAAGCCGGAATCCGACCGAGCGATAACGCGAGGAAGCGCCGCTTCCAAATCTGTTGGAGAGCGGCCAGATTCTGGACCCCGGCTTTCGTCGGGGTGATGAATTGTGAAGGAATTTATGAATAACGACAGTAGGCCATTCCCTGTTAAAAAGCTCAAAAAGATTCGACTGGTACTGATGGATGTAGATGGAGTCTTAACCGATGGGGTCGTTTATCATTTCGCGCTTAAAGAAGGGCTGATTGAGTTTAAGGGGGTCCACGCCCAAGACGCCATTTCTCTAGCTTGGCTGGCCGACTGCGGGATTAAAACCGGAATCATCAGCGGAAGAAATTCCGCCGGGCTTGCCGAACGCCTCAAAGCGCTTAAGGTCTCATTTATCTATCAAGGCCGTTTGGACAAAAAAATAGTTTTTGATGAAATCTGCCGCGATTCCGGAATTAATCCCAATGAAACCCTCTATATTGGGGATGATTTGCCGGATATCCCCGTCATTAAATCCGTCGGCATCGGCGTCGCGGTTCAAAATGCGCGCCCGGAAGTCAAGCAAGCGGCGCATTGGGTGACAAAAAACAGCGGCGGAAAAGGCGCTGTCCGCGAAGTGGCGGAAGCCGTTCTCAAGGCCCAAGGGCTCTGGCCTAAAATCCTAGAGACTTTTCGCTAAATTTCTTTGTTATAATTTTGAGCGCGATGAACCATTCAGGGCAGAAGTTGTGGGGGCTCCTTTTAGTCGTTGACTCCTTTTTTGTGGTCATTTTTGGCGGAGCTTTCGCCGCGAAAATCTATGAAAGCTGGCAAACCCCCAATCATGAATTTTTATCGCCGGCGCCGACTGTTCAGATCAATCGGGAAAATCATTCTCATCCCGCTACCACTCCTTCGCCTTCGGCATTAAAGCCCGTAGCGACAACAAACTCAGCCAAAACCCCGCCTCAAACCCAGACAAAACCAAACACCCCCAAGCCCGCCACACCTAAAATATCATCGCCTCCCAAGAAACAAATTTCATCGCGAAAAGGACACAAATACCAGGAGCCACTCATACTTCCTTCCAGAGGCCCGGACAAAGCCCGCGGGGTCACGTTTCACTATTACGGGAAGAAAGCGCGCCAGGTATTTCTAGTCTCTTCCTTTCTTCGCGGCGGAAAGAAAGCTCTTAAAAAACCGAGGCGCGGGCCTTGGCAAATTACCGTTTATTTGATGCCGGGAAAATATCGGTATCTCTTGATGGTTGATGGAAAAAAAATCCTGGATCCCCGAAACCCCAGACATAAAGGCCGATTCTCTTTCTTTTCCCTTGGAAAATAGAGACTTAACCCGTCATTTTTCCGTAACACCGCCCTGTTACGCTAAGTTTTAGCGGCTTTACTATGCCTAAACGATTGAAAATTTTCTGGGGAGGGGCGAGCCTTCTTTTCTGGCTTCTTATTCCAAATATCTCTCATGCCCAAGCTGTCTTTGGCGAAAGTTCCAGTCTTTTGCCGGATGGATCTATTCTCGTCGTTGGCGGAGAAACCACGACGAGCCCGCCTACAACAGTCCGCGCCCAGCTCATCAACCCCAATGGAACCGTAACTTCGGCTTCAACCTCCGGTCTGGTCGCGCTCAGTTCGCACACGGCGACGGTTTTGCCCAATGGCCTGGTTTTAGTCGCCGGAGGAATCAATAGCGGCGGGGTCTTAAACACGACCGAGATTTATAACCCAACCACGAACGCCTGGGTTGGGGGTCCGCCCTTAAGCGTCCCGCGATTCGGGCACACGGCGACCCTTCTCAATAACGGAAATGTCCTGATTTGCGGAGGTTATAAAGATTTAACCGGAGTCGCCCAAAATTCCTGCGACATCTATACTCCGGACATGTCCGGCTCTTTTGGCGCTGGGACCATTGCAGCCGGTCCCGCAATGAGCACGGCCCGCGCGTTTCACAGCGCGTCTCTTCTTTCCAATGGAAGCGTGCTGATGGCTGGGGGAATCAGTGGGGGAAATTCCATAGACACGACCGAGGTTTATAATCCAGCAACCAATTCTTTTACTGGTGGGCCTGCCCTTCCATTACGAACCGCGTTTCATACCGCCACAGTCATGGGAAATGGACAGGTCCTGATCGCGGGAGGTAAAAATCCGGGGAATTTTATACTTAACGATCCCATTACCGGCCTCCCGATTTCAGGGCTCAATCAAAGCACCAATACCGTACAGATCTATGATTCGGCCACCGGATTTTCGGTTGGATCCCCGATGAATGAAAATCGCGAAAAGTTCGCGGCGGATTTAGACGCCAATGGAAATGTCAATGTCGCGGGGGGACTTGGCACGATTCCACCTGCAAACGATTCCTATCCCTCTCTTTCTGTCACTGGAAGTATTAGTTATAGCGGAACAAGCTTTACCGATCAAACGTTCACCTTGGCTAATACAACGCCGGTGACCCTCAAGCTTTCCGTTCCAACTGCGGGAATTGTCGTCGGCGGATTTGTCTATATCCCAGCCTCTGAAATTGTCTTTACTAGCGTAACCATCAATGTCAACGCCTTTGAAGCGCCAATCAACGGACAAGGCACCTGTGTTTACACAACAGGCGACACCCCGCCCTGGACCTGCGGAGAAATTCAAATCAGTTCTTTACCGCCCTTGAGCGGAAGCATCACTTGTACAAGATCTCCTTGCTCATCTCCCATCAACTTATCCCCTAATGGAACTCCATCTTCTATAAGTGAAGATCCGCCAGGGAATCTACCCGCCCAAGTCATCATCTCAAGCATGGTCTTTGCCGATGTCGAAACTTACAATCCTCAAACAAATTCCTGGACTCTTCAAACCGCCGCATTAGCGGGGTCAAGCGCGCTATCTATTAACCCTGCCTTCGCGCCCTACGCTCCTTATAACCTCTCCCGTTTTGCCGAAACATCACTTCTATCCCCGATGGATACCAATGAAGTCGTTGGCGGAGCCTCCTGGAATCAGACCAGCGCCGCCTATGTCCCTCAGCCCGGCATCGCCGGCGGGGTTGGGGCCATCGCCGCTATTGAATCATTTAGCACCCCCGCAGCGGGACCGAGTTTGCCGGGGCCCCGCGCCTATCAAACGGCAACCACTCTCCCCAATGGAACCATCTTGATTGCCGGCGGGCAAGACAGCTCGACCGACACCTTAAACACCTCTCTTATCTTTGATCCCAATGCTCTGACCTTTAGCACGACTTCGCCTCTCAATGTCACGCGCGCAAAACAGACCGCGACGCTTCTCCCCAATGGAAATGTATTGGTCACCGGAGGGTTTAATTTCAGCACGGGAACTCTTTCCAGCTGCGAAGTCTATAATTCAACCGGAAACGCTTGGACTGTCACCGGCTCCATGAACTATGCCAGGCAATATCACACGGAGACCATTTTGCCCAATGGAAATGTTCTTGTCGTTGGAGGAGTGGAAAATGGAAGCAACTATCTTAACACCGCTGAAATCTATTACTCCACATCGGCCACCTGGGCGTTAACCGCGTCCTTGCCTTATCCCGTTGCTCAGCACACGGCAACACTCCTTCAAGATGGAACTGTCCTTGTTCTTGGTGGGCAAAATTCCGGCGGACCCTTACCTAACGCCGAAATTTATAATCCTCAAACCCAACAATGGAGCGCGGCAGCTGCAATGCCCGCCGCGCTGTGGGGACATACGGCCACACTGTTGTCGGACGGCAATGTTTTAGTCGCTGGTGGAGATAACGGCACGGGGGAACAGAAATACAGTTACATCTATAATCCCGCCTCAAACTCCTGGTCTGGCACTGGAAATCTCCTTAATCCCCGATTTGATCATAACGCGGTTTTACTTCCTAATGGAGCAGTATTGGTTTCCGGAGGATTTACCACAACAGGAACTGTTAGCCCGCTCGAAGTCTATGATCCTTATGCCGGGGGTTGGGCTGTAGCCGGAGGCATCACCGCTCGGGCCGGGCACACGACTAATATTTCTCTTTCCGGAGTGGTTTTTGACATGGGAGGTCTTAGCGCTCAAACCGGCGGAAGCTATCTAACAAGCACAAATTCCCATTTTTTTACCGCTACTCCTGATTTAGACACCGTGGGATATCCCCCAAGTCTTAGGCAACCTGTCGTCAACGCGATTAATCTCCCCGTTCTTCTTCCGGGAGCCAATGTCACCGTGACCGGAAGCAATTTCCATGATCTGACCGAAGCCTCGGGAGGCGGAGCTTCGAGCGCAAACTCCGATCAAGACAAGCCCCGGATGGTCTTAAGCGCCACTGACAACGGCACGAGTTTCATGGTAGATTTAACCACCGCTATTTACGCCAATTCCGCAAATCTCTGGACTCAGACTAATTCATCCATCACCGTCACACTTCCCGCCACCAATTCCGGGCTTCCCTACGGCTGGTACCAACTTCGCGAGGGAGCCAATGCCCAATACTCTTCGGCGATTTTAGTTCACGCCGGTCCTCCGCTCCCAACAAGTCCCACGGGAATACCGCAGCCGACCGTCCTTGGAATCTCTTCCGTCTCCTGGAGCTGGACCGCGGCTCCAGGAACCTTTGACGGTTATGATGTCTATCAAGCGACAACCGGAGTGTTTCTCTCAACCGATGCTCAAACCTCCTACATGGAAACTAATCTCGCCCCTAACACGACAGTTCAGCTTCTAGTCGCGCCCTATACTATTTCCGGAGACGGCCCGGGAGCGACCTCCGGCATTACCTACACCTTGGCCGCCGTGCCCGATAACCTTGCCATTTCCTCTGATACTGGTTCAAGCTTGACCCTCACCTGGGACCCCAACGGCAATTCCCCGGGAACCGTTTATGAAATTTCTGAATCCACCGATGGTTTTGTCAATTCCTTTTCAACCCCGATTCCCAATTCACTGGACTATACCTCTACCCAGGCCGTCATTGAACCATTACAAATGGAGACCACCTATTATTTCCGCGTTAGAGCTTTTAATTATAACGTTCTCCCATCGACCGGATTTAGCAATATCGTAACCACCACAACCGTCAACCAAGTCTTTAGTCTTTCCGGAACGCCCGGAAGCGCAACTTCTATTAACTGGAGCTGGACCAGCGCGGCTCTTCCCGCCGGAGGATATTTCGCGGTTTATAACGCCACGACTACCCCGCCCGCTTTAATTGGAACTACCTCCAACACCTCGTTTACCGATTCTGGTCTCGCCATAAACTCTCCGCGCTCTGTTGAAGTCGCCGCCGTCACCTCCTCAGGCCAAGGACCTTTCACTTCCAGCGCTACCGTTTACACCGATGCCGCGGCGCCGAGCTCGGTGACTCCTCCAATCACGGCGATTTCGACTTCGGGCTTTCTCGGACAATGGGCGACTAATGGAAATCCAAACTATACGCTCTATATTTGTAGCGTGACCGCCGTTAATTTATCGACTAATGTCTTTACCAGCTTAACGACAACGCCCAGCAGTTTTTCTTACTGCGACGTCACGGGATTGCCTCTTCCGGGAACCTGGTTTCAAACCCAGGTGTTTGCCATGAACGGAGACGGAGTCCTCAGCAATCCTCTAATGCTAGGGACCTCCGAAGAAACTCTCGCCGCGCCTCCACAAGACCTGGCGGTGACCGGAACCACTGCAGGATCCATTTCCATCTCCTGGAGTACGATGACTAATTCGTCACTAGACACCTATCAAATTACTTACTCAACCGATGATTTTACCACCATGGTCAGCACCGCCTTGCCTTTTTCCGCGAACTCCAATCAAAGCACCTACACTATTACCGGTCTCATCGGTGGATACACCTACTATATCCGCGGACAAGCGCAAAATCAAAATGGAGTTTTGAGCGCTTTTTCAAATATCGCCAGCACCCTCACCTTTAACAATGGGGCTCCTCCGGGAACATCGGGAATCTATGTTATCGCCAGCTCTCAAACCTATCAGAGTTTCACTCTCTCTAACGGAGAGACTGGGAGTATTCTCATCCAACCCCATTCATTCTCTCAAAACGTCATTTTGGTCATCGCCCCGATTTCGACCTCGCCGCCGCTTTGCCCGGGGACCGGTTCTCAGATCGGACTTTCGGTCACGGCCAGCCCGGCTATTGAGCCAACGACCCCTCTAACCTTGACCCTTTCTTATACTCCAGCAGAAGTCACCGGCCTCAACCTCAATACCGCCTCTCTCTTGCGGGTCACGGGAACTAATACCTGTATTCCGGTCGAGACGACCATCAACCAGCCAGCTGAGCAATTTACGGCGACTCTCAATCATATATCTCAATTTGAATTGGGAGAAGTCGCGGCCGGAACCAGCGTTAACTCCGTTTTGATTTATCCCAATCCGCTTTATCCCTCGCGCGGAAATGGATACGTCACGTTCCAGAATCTCCCGGCGGGAGCCCGGGTTCGAATCTACACGGTCATGGGATCAATGGTCTTCGAGGGAACTGCTGACGACTCCGGGCTTTTCCACTGGCCTGGAACCAACCGCGGCGGACGCTTGGTCGCCAGCGGGGTTTATCTTGTTTACGTCACCTATCAAGGGAAAAACGATATTTATAAAGTAGCCGTTGAAAGATAGCGGCAAAAAATAAAAGCGACAAAAAGAAAATGAAAGTCACGAAAAGTGGCGGAAAGTCGCGAAAGACAATGAGAGTCACGGAAAGTCGCGGAAAGCGAAAGAAAGCGACGGAAAGGTTTTTCCGTTTCCCTCTGTTTCTTTCCGTCACTCTCTGTTTCTCGCTTTTACTTTCCGCTCACTCTACCGATTTTACGACTAACGCCATTGGAACGGCGGGAGACCAATTTCTACTTGAGCCCATTGGCGCGCGCGGCATCGCCATGGGAGGCGCCTACACCGCGGTCACCGATGACGCGACTTCCTTATATTGGAACCCCGCCGGGCTTTCCCGAGTTTCAGATATGTCCGGCTCTCTGATGTATACGCCCTATTTAGCCGGAATCAACTATCAAGCCGCTGAAGTCGCCAAAAGAGTCTCGGACACCGATGTTCTCGCCGTCGGATTTCGTTCGCAAAGCTACGGTTCCATCGCTCAAACCGACATCAATGGAAATTCGCTCGGAACTTTTTCTCCTCAGGATTATGTCGCCGAGGTCGGATGGGGGGCGAGCATTCCGGATCTCTCCGACAACAATATCGCGACTTCCATGGGAGTTTCGGGGCGCTGGATTCATTCCACCATCGTCCAATCGGCGGACTCTTACGGAGGAGACTTTGGCGTTCAAACCCGCATCTACCATGGAGACAGCTATTACGACATGGGAATTACCGCTCAAAATATCGGCCAAGGCCCGAAATTCGACGCCGTTCAAACCGTCCAACCTTTTCAGCTCAAGGTGGGGGGAGCGATGTATCCCTGGAAAGGAGTGACTCTTTCCTTGGACATGATAGCGCCTGAACAAAATATCGTCTACGGAGCCGCCGGAGTTGAATATGCAATTCCCATAGATCAGACGATCAAGGTCGCCTTGCGGGGCGGAATCAATACGATGAATATCGAAAGTTCCGACCTCGGCCCGGTCTCGATGTTTTCCGGCGGCGTTGGATTTTCCGCCGGAGACGTCTCTTTTGACTACGCCTTTGTCCCCATGGCTTTCCTCGGAAACGTCAGTTATCTCTCTTTAAATTTCAATCTCCCCAGTAAATCCAAAAGCCCGATACAGCCCTAAAAAGTCTTTTTGCATTGCGGTAGGCAAATTCAATTTGTTTTAATCGAGATATGGCGTATTTATTCTCTCAGGAGACTCCTTGATGAAATATTTTTTTCTCTTTGTCCTTTTTATTGTCGCGGGATACTTCGCTTTTCAAGAATTAAAGCCCAAACCTGTTCCACCACCGCCGCCACCGCCGCCTATTCTAAGTCAAATAAGTACTATTCGGCCCCTTTTAAGTCCCGAAGACGAGCAAAGAATCGCCAAAGCTACCGATGACACCAATGACAAAGTTCGTTGGCAAGCGCTCAAACTCCTGGCCAACGGAAAATCATCCTTGGCCCTGCCTCTCCTTTTTAAACATCTAGAACATGATGCCTCTGTTCCCCTCAGAGTGAAGATTCTAGGGCTTTTGTCTCAATACAAAGGAAATGCGGATGTCCTCACCCATGTCACCGCCGCACTGACCGATTACAATCCGGACATCCGCCTAGCCGCTCTTAAAGCTTTAGATCAGATGAACGCTTATTCCGCGGCCACCGACATCACCGCGCTGCTTAAAGATTCCGAAGGCCCCGTGCGCCAAGAAGCGCTCAACGTTCTCAACGATTTGCAAAAGAAAAGACAGAAAGAAATAGACGCCGCATGCGCCGAGTGGAAAAAAGAGATGCAAGAAAGACAAGCCCAAGCCGCTCAGAACGGAAACCCTCTCGCAGCGCCGCCGCCCGCTCCGGAAGAATGCGCCGCGCCTAAACTCAACCCCTGGTAAGGAGAAAATGATATGGAATTAGGAATTAAAGAGATTAACAAAAGGGTTTCGGAAGAAAGTCTATTCGTCGCCGAGCTCAAAAGAGAAGCCGGACGCGTCATTGTCGGACAAGAAGACATCATTGACCGCATATTGATTGGCATCATCGCCGGCGGACATATCCTTCTTGAAGGAGTTCCCGGACTCGCGAAAACATTGACCATTAAAACTCTTTCTCAATGTTTGAAGGCTGATTTTTCCCGCATTCAGTTTACGCCGGATCTCTTGCCCGCCGATCTCACCGGGACCTTGGTGTTTAATCCCAAGGATTCGGATTTTACGGTCAAGAAAGGCCCTCTGTTTGCCAATCTCGTTCTGGCTGACGAAATCAACCGCGCTCCCGCCAAGGTTCAAAGCGCTCTTCTCGAAGCGATGCAGGAAAAAAGCATAACCATTGGAACGACCACCTACCCCTTGCCGGAGCTTTTCCTAGTCTTGGCCACTCAAAACCCCATCGAGCAAGAGGGAACCTATCCACTGCCCGAAGCCCAAGTCGACCGCTTCATGCTAAAAATCAAGGTCTCCTATCCCAGCAAGTTAGAAGAGAAAACGATCTTAGAGAGGATGTCTTCCGATTTAACTCCGACGCCTAAAGTCGTCGTGACCCCGCAACAAATATTGCAAGCGCGAAAAGTCGCATCCGAAATCTACATGGATGAAAAAATCAAGGCCTATATCGTGGATTTAGTCTATGCGACTAGAACTCCCGGAGACTACAAAATGGTAAAGGAAAAATCTCTTATTTCCTACGGCGCAAGCCCTCGCGCGACCATTGCCTTGGCCAAGGCGGCCAAAGCCTACGCATTTTTAAATGGACGCGGATATGTCACTCCGGAAGACGTGAAAACCGTTGGGACAGACGTTTTGCGCCACCGCGTCCTTCTCAGTTATGAAGCGGAAGCGCAGAATATCACTTCCGAAGACATTCTTCGCTCTCTTTTTGAAGCGGTCGAGGTCCCTTAAGTTTTCCATAATGGGCTAAACCTTCTAACAATGGCAGAAAGCAATTCAACTCTTGGTCTCTCCGGCGACATCTTATCGAAGGTTCGCCATATCGAGATATTGACCGGACGCCTGGTCGCCGAGACTTTCGCGGGGGAATATTTAAGCGTTTTCAAAGGCCGGGGCATGGAGTTTGCCGAAGTCCGGGAGTATTCTCCCGGAGACGATATCCGCCTCATCGATAGAAACGTAACCGCGCGAATGAGAAAGCCCTATATCCGCCAGTATACCGAGGAAAGAGAACTCACCGTCGTCATCGCCTGCGACCTTTCTAAAAGCCAGTTTTTCGGTTCGACC
>JAKAQV010000194.1 GCA_021819565.1 bacterium
CCAAATTAGCGTCTCGGTGACTTTTCTCCAAAAGATGTTCTTCCAAGGAGAGCCAAGGATCGTGCTCCCGTTGGGGAACGAATAAATCAAGCCAAGCCCGTTCGCTTTTAAAATCCAACACGATATCCTCCTGAACGGCGGGCCTTTTAACGGGACGAAGAGCAGATTTCTTTGATTTTGACTTAAGCATAGCGACCCTCCAAGTTGAAGACTCAAACCAACACCCTGAAGTGTAAAGGATAAATGGAAAATTTTCAAGGGGGGGGTGTCTTGAAAATTTATTTTTTCTTTGGCTCCGGAGGAATGGGCACCCCCGGCGGAAGAAGAAACTGAAGGGCCGCCTCTCTATTGTAATCGGTTTTTCTCGCGGCGAAATCAAAACGCGCGAGTACTCGTCCCGCGGGCTTATCGTTATCTATCTTCCAGGCTCTTAATTCAAAAGTAGTTGAAAACATTTCTCCGCGAACGCTTTCTATCTCCACCCAAAGAACACGGTCTTTCCAGGGCTTCATGACCTCGAACATTTTTTTTTGGTAATCGGCGTAAGTGGCATCATTCATGCGTCCGGTGGTCGCGGTGTTAAAAATAAAAAGCCCCATGTCGCCTTCGACCGGAATATTCTTGGCTAGAAATTCCGGAGCGGAATCGGCGCGGCACGGAAAGATTTGAACTAATTCCGAGTCCTCTGACAATAAATCGATAAATTTCTCCGAATCTTCGTCGAACTCGTCAATAGCCGCCATTTGTTCGGGAAGAAAAGAAGCGGTCAGCCAGCGCCGATGATTAATGTCGTGAATATCCATGGGTTGGACATCAAGGCCTATCCGGGCTTCGATTAAATCCGAATTAAAGCCCTTGACCTCGCGCAACAAGTCGGTCGCCATATTGAGCCCCGCCCCGGCATTAACCTCGACCATATAATAAGGAAATCCCACGGTTTGAAAAAAGAGCTGCGCCAAGGGCGGCCAGAGAAGATTTCGAGTCGAAAGATAAACCCGGCGCTCGGCCTTTTTAAGATTTTCAAAAAAACTCTGAGGAGGATCTTTTAAAAATTGGAGAAGCCCGGTTGAGGGATCGGCCTCGGCGGTCCCGCCGCAGGAAGGGAAAAAGGGAACCAAGGGATTTTGCGCGTCGCTCAAAGCCTCGTAGTGCACCGCCGAGAGAAAAATGCCCCAGGCCTCGGCCCAATGGACAAATTCTCTTTTTTCCCACGCTTTCGCCGTGTGCTTCCACCAGGGAGGATCGCCTTTTTTGAGTTCCGAATGTAAACAGTTGAGCATCCCGCGCGTGACAGGCAACAGAGAGGCTCCCTGTTCGGCACGCTCAAGCTGTTGGATAAAAACCGATTTTTCAATCATAAAAAAAAGAGGAGTTACCCCCCTCTTCCAACAATAAAACCCGCTAAAACGTGCCCAGTATAGGATTTGAACCTATGACCTTTCCCATGTCAAGGGAACGCGCTACCACTGCGCCAACTGGGCGAAAACCGGATAATTCTTATTTTACTATAAAAAAGGGGGCAGTCCCCGTTTTTTGAGCTCTTCAATCGTTCTCTCGGACGCCCCGCAAAACCCTTGAGCCGCAGACTGCGCCGCTTCCCGGGCTTGAGAAAGACGCTCGGGATCTTTTGCCAAAAGATTCAAACAGCGGGCCAAAGACTCCGCATCGTGGACCTCAAAACCAGCGCCCTTTGTCACCAACATCCGCGCTAATTCCGCGCTGGAATCAACAGAGGGACCAAAGGCAACCGGGCTTTTTTCTAAAGCCGGCTCAATTAAGCTGTGTCCCCCCAGGGGAATCAAGGTTCCTCCGACAAAAGTCAAAACCGACCCGCGATAAAATCCGGCGAGAATTCCCAAACGGTCCAAGATTAAACAATCCTGTCCGCTCAAAATTCCATTTCCCATTTTTGAATACGCAATAAAAGAAATTCTTTTTTTTTGAAGAAGTTCCTCTAATTCATGAGCGCGCTCGACATGACGGGGCGCGATCACGAGTTTAAGACCGACCCCCTTTTGGCGAAGCTGGAGAAAAGACTCAATCAATATCTCTTCTTCCTTTAAATGCGTACTCGCGGCAACCCAAAAGTCCCCATTTTCCCAATTGAGGGCTTGAAGAGCCTCTTGGGCTAGCGCATGGGTTGCTTCCGTATTGCGATCATATTTTAAGCTTCCCGAGACAAACACTTTTGCCGGATCGGCCCCTAATTTTTTAAAGCGTTCGGCATCCGCCTCGGTTTGGGCGGCAATCAAGGCAATTCGCCTTAAAAAAGGCCTCATCCAAAAAGAAGCCTTTTGATAGCGCAAAAAACTTCTTTCGCTTAAGGCCGCGCTCGCTAGTATCACCGGGATTTTTCTTGAGAAAGGCAAGGCAATCAAATGCGGCCACAACTCGGTTTCAACCAAAATGAGGGCATCTGGCCGCGCGCGATTTAAAAACCCTCGCACCGCCGGAAAAAAATCAAGCGGAGCCATTAAAGGGAAATTCGCCAGATTCAGTTTCTGAGCGCGAATTTTTCCCTGAGAT
>JAKAQV010000195.1 GCA_021819565.1 bacterium
TCCGATCTTTCCTCGGCGACGGACTTTGCCGCTTGAAGTCCCATCTTGCGTCTTAAATCCGGGTTCCTTAAAAACTCAATCACGCGCTTTGACAACAACTCAACCTCTTTGACTGGAATGAGAAAACCATTTTCACCGTCATGGATCATATCCGAGACTCCGTCCACCGCGTAAGCCGCGCAGGGAAGGCCGCTTTTCATGGCTTCGACCAAGGCGCGGGGAAGGCCTTCCCAAAGAGAAGTGAGGATAAAAACATCGGCGACGGCCATCCATTCATCCGCGTCTTTTCTCCAGCCGGGAAAGCGGATTTTTTCAAAAACGCCCAATTCCCTAGAGAAATTCTCGGCTTTAGATCTTAAGGGACCATCCCCGATAAACAGAAATTGAGCTTGCGGCACTTCCGCGGAAACCTTCGCCGCCATCTCGACAAAATCCAGCGGATTTTTTTGAGGCTTTAAATTGCCGATAGAAACGACAAGCAAAGCGTCGGCATTAAAGCCCAACTCTTTTTTCTTGAGCGCGCGGTCCTCAACCTTGGCGGGAAAGCGCGACAAATCAACTCCGGAACGAATTAGATGAAAGCGCGATTGTGGGCCGATCCCGTTTTTTAAGGCGTAATCCCAATTGGCGCGGGAAACGAAAATTAAGGCGCGGCTAAAACGGGCGCACAAACGTTCGAGAAACACGTAAATTTTTTTGACCAGGGGATTTTGAAAATCATGAAACCCAAAACCATGATAGGTATGAACGATGATTTTGACTCCCGAGGCCCAAGCGGCAAGCCTTCCCAGAATCCCCGCTTTTGAGCTATGCGTATGGACGATGTCCGGCTTTTCCTTGCGGAAAAATCTCCAAAGGAGAAAAACCGCCAAGAAATCACGGAGCGGGCTTATTTCTCGAATCAAGGACGAAAAAAATACGGCGCGGTATTGACCTTGTCTCGCATTCTCCCGAGCCTCCCCATCGAGCGCCCCGCCTTTCCCGGAAGCCAAGACCGCTTCATATTTTTCCGGATTAAGATGCCCGACGGTCCACAAAGTGTTTTGCTGCGCGCCCCCAAAATCGAGACGGGTAATTAAATGGATGATCTTTTTTCGAGAGCTCATGCTTTTATCGCCCGCAGCCCTGTCGCGCAAAACTCCGCGATCGGACAGCCCGCGCATAAAGGCTTGACCCGACAATGATTTTTCGCAAGAGCCACGAAAAGGGCGTGGAACTCGGCGTACAAAAAACTTTTTTTGGGCAAATGCGATTCAAAGAATTTTTGGAGCTTGTCATAAGAAGTCTGACGAAACCATCCAAGGCGGCGGCTGATGCGCAAGGTATAGGCGTCAATGACAAAAATGGGGCGCCGGCCGGCGTAGAGAAGAATGGAATCGGCGGTCTCAGGACCAATCCCCCACAAACTCAACAACTCTTCGCGAGTTTTCTCCAAGGGGCCGGACAAGCAATTTTTTAGCGAACCGCCGCGATTTAAAACCGCCTCGGCAAAGATTTTGATTTTCCGGCTTTTTTGGCGAAAATAGCCGGAAGAACGAATCAAGGACTCAAGCGTCCGTGATTTTATCTTCGAGAGTTTTTCAAGTTCTAGAACTTGAGCGCGGTTCAAGCGTTCAAGCGCGGAACAGACATTTCCCCAATTCGTGTTTTGAGTCAAGATCGCGCCAATGGCGATTTCAAGGCGCTCTCTTTGGCTTAAATCGCCCCAAAACCCGGACCGATACCTTGGGGTAAACTCTCCGTCCGGAGTGACCGGCCACCAGCCCTGGGGTCCATAGGATTTCAACAAGCGGCGATAAATGAAAAGCGGCGTCGGTTTGCGAAATTTCAGCTCTTTGTTCCTAAAACCTTTTCAATCTTCCCAAACAGCCTTTGAGAGTCAAAGGGCTTGATGAGATAATCATCCGCCCCGCTGGCAAAGGCGGACTCCACGTCTCCCATACGCCCTAAAGCGGTGGTCATCACGATTTTAATGGCCTTGGTGGCGGGATCTTTTTTGAGAATCTGACAAACATCAAAGCCGCCCATTTTGGGCAAAATGACGTCTAAAAGAATCAATTGGGGTTTCTCGCGCCTGGCCGCGGCGACCCCATCGGCCCCATCCATGGCCGTTGAAACTGAATAGCCTTTAGCCGCCAACAAGGCCTTTAAACTCTCCACGATCGTTGGGTCATCTTCAATCACTAATATTTTAGCGGCCATGATGAGCCTCCACCTGGGGCAAGCGCAAGGTCAATGACAGTTCGCCGCCCGAGTTTAATTGCGCGATCATATCTCCGCCCTGGGCTTGCATTAAGTGACGCGCAAAACCAAGGCCAAAACCCGTCGACTGCATCATCGGGCTATGCGCCAGTTGGGCGGGATAAAACAAGTCCAAACTTTTTTCTAAATCCTGAAGCGAGATGGGATGAGCTTTGAAGCGGCAGACGATATGAACCCATTTATCTTCCTCAAAAGCGCTGAGAACCAAGGGCCCTTCTTTCCGGAATTTCCTGGCATAAAAAGATCGGAA
>JAKAQV010000045.1 GCA_021819565.1 bacterium
TCCGATCTCGCGCCAAGCCGATCACACACTTTAAAAACGTGCTTTTTCCCATGCCGGATCCGCCAATAATAATCAGAGTTTCTCCGGTCTCAACAGTCAGGTCAATCCCTTTAAGAATATCCCGATGACCATAACTTTTTCTGACGCCTTTGGCCTCAATCATGAGATTCCCATGGCGACTAAAACCGCCGTGACGAAATAGTCCAAAATTAAAACCGAAACCATGCTAATGACGACCGCCGCCGTCGTCGATTTTCCCACGCCTTCCGCCCCTCCCCGGGTCTCAATGCCCTTAAAGCAACAAATAAGTGAAATCGCGAAAGCAAACACGTAAGTCTTAATATAGCCGTGCGCGAAATGCCTAATGCGCATATTGTCAATAATATCATGCCAGTAAACGTTCGGCGCGATATTAAATTTTAGTTTCGCGACCAAATAGCCTCCGGCAATTCCGGAAAAATCAGACATCACGGTTAATAGCGGCAAGACCAGCAAAAAAGCCACCACCCGCGGAATCACGAGATAGCGAACCGGGTCGGTCCCCAAGGTGTAGAGAGCGTCGATTTGTTCCGTCACCTTCATCGTTCCCAATTCCGCCGCGATGGCCGCGCCCGCGCGCCCGCTGACCACCAAGGCCGTCATGACCGGAGCCAATTCCATCACCATCGAGAAACTGACCAAGGTGCCGATAAAAAGCGGCTCGTTGAGAAAATGTTTGGAAGATTCCCCGGATTGAAGAGCCAAAACCATTCCGGTAAAAAACGCCGTCATCACGCTGACCGGCATCGACTCGACTCCAATTCTCAGCATTTGAATGAGAATCTGCTTCCACTCAAAATAACCCGCGAGAACCCATCTCAAGAGAGAACGGGTAAAAATCGCGAATTTTCCCAAAGACTCAATGCTGACAAGAATCTTCTTGCCCAGCCGCTCACAAATATCTTTCATCTCTGGTATATCCGCGGAACTCGCTGGGAAATGTTGCATACGGCTTCATATGAAATCGTGTTGGCAAAACCGGCGGCTTCCAAAGCTGAAATTTCATCTTGCCCTTGTTTGCCAATCAAGACAACTTCGCTTCCAACCCGCGCTTCGGGGATATCGGTCACATCAATCATCAGCATATCCATCGTGACAGTGCCTATAATTTTACAGCGGCGACCCGCGACCAAAACCTCTCCTTTGTTGGATTCGGCCCTAAAAACGCCGTCTCCATATCCCGCGCAAACCGTCGCAACCCTCGATAACCTTCGCGCGCGAAAAGTTCTTCCATAGCTGACCGACGCGCCTTTTTCCAGTCTTTTAATGAAAACAATGCGCGCCTTTAAACTGAGAAGCGGCTTAAAACCGGGCCACAACCCGTATAGAGCGCCTCCCACACGAACCATGTCGTAATTCGCCTCGCGGTGATTTAAAACCGCGGCGGAATTAGAAGCATGAACTAGTATTTTGCCATTTTTAAGAGTCTTATTTTTTAAAACGCCGTTAAATCTCTCGATTTGAAGTCGGGTGTAATCGGGATCATTTTCAGCCGAAGAAAAATGGGTATAAATTCCAGACAACATCGCCCCCCGGCTTTTGGACAAGAAATCAACGACTTCAACGGCGTTTTTGGGGCTCACCCCAACCCGGCCCATTCCGGTATCTATTTTAAGATGGGCCGCCAAGCGCCTTTTCATTTTTAAGCCCGCCTCGGACAAGCGACGCGCCCCTTCCAAACTTGAGACCGTCGGTATCAAATTTAAGCGCGCGGCCTCCAAAAAACTATCAAAAGGATAGAGGCTTCCCAAAATCAGAATCGGAGTCTTAACCCTTGCCCGCCGAATCGCCGCGCCTTCTTCAATGGAAGAAACTCCTAAAAAATCGGCGGAAGGATGCCCCTCTAATCGCAGGCGCTGGGCTTCTCTCGCCAAGGGCTCCGCGCCATGACCGTATCCATTGGCCTTAACGACAAATAAAATTTTGACCTGGGAAGGAAGTTTTGCGCGCAGGCTTTTAAAATTCTCTTTTAAGTCAGAGAGATTGATTTCAGCCCAGATGGGCCGAAACAAACGCGGCGAAACGGAAAAAGATAAAGCGGTCAATCAAATTGAGCCTGAAAGGGCGCGGGTTCTTCCACCTCCGGGCGAGAATCCGCATCGACAAATCGAGTATATTGGCGCAGAAACATCACGCTGACAATTCCAGTGGGGCCCTGACGCTGCTTTGAAATAATGATCTCCGCTTTTTTATCATCCACCGACGGGTCATTTTGTTTATAATAAGCCTCGCGGTAAATAAAAGCGACTAAATCCGCGTCTTGTTCCAATGCTCCGCTTTCTCTTAAATCCGAAAGCTGCGGGCGGCTGTCCGAACGACCTTTCTCCTCAGGACGGCGAGACAACTGGGACAAGGCAATCACCGGAATATTCAAATCGCGGGCCAAATACTTAAGTCCGCGGGAAATTTCGGAAACTTCTTGCTGGCGGCTCTCCATTCTCGAAGAACTGCCGCGCATCAATTGGAGGTAGTCAAGGATAAGTAAATCCAATGATTTCCCTTTCCGACGCAAATCGACGGCCAATTGCCGCGCCATCGAACGAACGTTTAAAACGGAAAGGCCGGGAGTATCCACCACATAAAGAGGCGACTCGGAAAAACGCGCAGCGGCGTTCGTTAAATCCGTCCATTTCTCTCTCGGGAAAAACCCCGTTTTTACCTTTTGAAGATCGACTCCCGCTTCCGCGGCAATCATCCGTTCCATAATCGCGTGTTTGGACATTTCCATCGAAAAGAAAAGAACCGATTTCGGCTCTTTGGATAAAACGACGTTGGAGGCGATATTGAGAGCCAAGGCCGTTTTACCCTGGCTGGGGCGAGCGGCAATCAGAATTAAATCCGATTTTTGAAAACCCGTCGTCAAGCGGTCGAAATCTCTAAGGCCGGAAGAAATGCCAGTGACAGCCGCCTTCCTCTTATGCGCCGCTTCAATCTGAGCGATGACTTCGTGAGTTAATTCTTCGACGGTGGCGATCCCGCGAGAAACCTGCTTTTCAGAGACTCTCAGCACCGCCTCTTGGGCTTCATCTAATATGTTCGATGGGTCCTTCGCTTCTTGATAACATTCCGCCACAACCCCGGTCGCGACTGAAATTAATTCCCTAAGAATGGATTTATTTTTGACGATGCGGGCATAGTAATCGACATGGGCGGCGGTGGCGACCTTATGCACTAACGCGGTCAGGCCCGCCATTCCGCCAATTTCGTCTAAAGACTTGGACTTTTTTAATTCCGCGGCAACGGTCACCACGTCCACCGCTTCTCCGCGCTCATAGATAGCCGCCATCGCCGAAAAGATGCGCCGATGGGTTTCTTGGTAAAAATCTCTCTGGGAGAGAGCGTCGAGAGCTTTTTCAACCGCATTGCGCTCGATGAGCATCGAGCCCAAAACGGCGGCTTCGGCTTCTATATTTTGAGGAGGAAGGCTGACGTCAAGTTGCGCCATAGTAGGAAAATAGCCCAAACGGTTTTAACGGCTCAAGGCCAAGGCCTTGGATATTATCGAGACTACTCTCTCGCGGTCACGGTCACCTTGATTTTCGCCGTAACATCGGACAAAAGCCTCAAGGGAACTTCATAGGAGCCCACCGCTTTGAACGGAGAATCAATCATCACGGACTCTTTTTTAACGGAGTAGCCGCAGGTTTTAAGGCTTTTCACGATTTCCGTTTTCCCGACGGAACCGAAAAGACGGCCCTCGGGACTGGCGGGATGAGAGAAAGAAAGGCTGACTTCGGATAATTTTTGCGCCAAAGATTTTGATTCTTCCAGCTTTGAGGCGAAAATCTTCTCGCGCTTAGCGCGCCCCTTTTCCCATCCTTTCAGGGCGGATTCAGTCGCCTCGATAGCCAAACCTCTGGGGAAAAGATAATTGCGGGCATATCCAATGGAAACCTGCTTCACCTCGCCCTCGCGGCCTAAATGCAAAATATCGTCTTTCAATATCACTTTCATATTCATTCTCTCGTCTCTTATTTTACCACGTAAGGAAGCAAGGAAAGATTTCTCGCGCGCTTAATCATTCGGGAAAGAACCCTCTGGTGAGAAGCGCAGGTGCCGGTAATGCGGCTGGAAAGAATCTTTCCGGTATCGGACATAAAAGTCCTTAGCAACTGGATTTGCTTATAATCGATTTCATGGGCGTTTTCCGCGCAAAAACGGCAAACCTTTTTCTTCGCGGGATAAGGCGTGCGGCGGCGAAAAGAATCGGAACGGCGCGCTGGCGCGGCAACCTCTCCGGCGGCTTCCACCGCAGGAATGACTTTGTCTCCGGACACTTCTTCAGATTTCACGGCTTCATTAGGCATCATTAGAAAGGAACCTCCTCATCTTCGGACACATCTTCAGAAATAGCGTCGGCAGACGGAGCGCCGCCTTTGGCCGGAACCTCATCTGAAGGCGCGCCTTCCGCTTTTTCCAAAACTTGAACGCGGCGGGCCTCCACCTCAATCATGCTGCGCTTGGCCCCCCCGCTGTTTTTATCCTCGTATTCGTAACTCCGCAAACGGCCTTCCACCGAAACCGGAGACCCCTTGTGCAGTCTCTTGCCGCAACTCTCCGCCGCCTGGCGCCAAGTCACGATATTGATGAACGCGGCATCGTCTTTCCATTCGCCGCTGACCGTATCCTTGTAGCGGCGGGAAACCGCGATGCGAAAGCGGCAATTGGCGATTCCCTTGGGAGTATAGCGGAGCTCGGGATCCTTAGTTAGGCGTCCAACCAAAAAGACTTGGTTCTGTTCAGGGAGACGAAGATTGCTCATGCGGCCGGGGCTTTCGCGGGAACGGCGTGGGGCTCACGGGAATCGCGCACTCGCACTTTCTTTTCGCGCAACCTTTTCTCGCGCATCAAGGTCGTCATTTCCCGGATCACTCGCTCATCCAAGCGGAAATCTTGGGCTATTTTTTTAAATAAAGGCGGCAAAGCCTTGTATTTAAGGCAGGCATAAATGCCTTCGCGAGTCTTGCCAATCGGATGGGACAACTTTCTTCGTCCCCAGGTTTCAAAGCTCACGACCTCTCCGCCCTCTTTGGAGATCGTCTGCCGGGTTTTATCCACAAAACCGGCCAATTCCGCCTCTGAAAGGGTCGGAGCAAGAACAAACACTGTTTCGTAGTTAGCCATATTGATTTTAATATAGCAAAATGAACTCGCGTTCGTCCAGAGGAAAATTTTTGGATTGAAACCAAAGCAAACTGTTCTATACTCTTCATAGATAGGGCTTGATTGCGGGTTTGAGCCTGGAGTTCAAAGAGGATGTAATGAATCACCTATTGGCCGCGCGTTCTCAAATGGCGATGTCTTTAGGCTTTCATATCATCTTTGCCGCCGTCGGCATTGCCTTGCCGTTGTTGATGGTCATTTCCGAGGGATTGTGGTTATATAAAAAGGATGTTCTCTATCGGGAATTGGCTCAGCGTTGGTCTCAGGGAGCCGGGATTTTTTTCGCGGTGGGCGCCGTTTCCGGCACGGCGCTTTCTTTTGAATTGGGACTTCTCTGGCCGCGATTTATGGCGTATGCCGGTCCTATTATAGGGATGCCATTCTCGCTTGAGGGGTTCGCTTTTTTTCTTGAGGCGATATTTCTCGGCATTTACCTTTACGGCTGGGGGAAGGTTTCTCCTTGGGTTCATTGGATGTCGGGCGTGATGGTTCTTGCGAGCGGCACGGCTTCTGGGATCTTTGTCGTGGCGGCCAATGCTTGGATGAATTCTCCGGCAGGGTTTGATATTGTCAACGGCGTTCCTGTTCATATTCGGCCTTTTGCGGCGATGTTTAATCCCGCTTTTCTTGGGCAATCGCTTCATATGATCATTGCCGCCTTTGAAGCCGTGGGTTTTGCCGCGGCTTCGCTGCATGCGTATTCCTTGCTCAAAAACAGAAGAGCCTTCTTTCATCAACGGGCTCTCGTCATTGCCTTGAGCGTGGCGGCGTGCGGGGCGTTCTTGGAGCCGTTGAACGGGGATTTTTTGGCCCGCTTTGTCGCGCAAAATCAGCCGGTAAAGCTCGCGGCGATGGAAGGGCAATGGGAAACAGAACGCGGCGCCCCGCTGCGGATTGGCGGGTGGCCGGACGCGAAAATCGAAAAGACTCTTTGGGCGATTAAAATCCCAAAGGCTTTAAGCCTTTTGGCTTACGATAACCCGAACGCGCTTGTTTTGGGGCTCAAGGCATTTCCATCTCAAGATCGCCCTCCAGTGCTTCCGGTTCATATCGCCTTTCAGGTGATGGTCGCCTGCGGATCGTTCTTGGCCGGAGTGGCCCTCTTGGGAATAGTCTGGACATTGAGAATAGGTCGGTTGCCGCTCAAGAAATGGTTTTTGGTTTTACTCATTGCCTGTGGGCCTCTGGGTTTTATTTGCATTGAAACGGGTTGGATTGTGACCGAGGTTGGCCGCCAGCCTTGGATTATCTATCACGTCATGCGCACCGCGGACGCGGTGACTCCAATGCCGGGATTAACCGAGTCCTTTTCTGTCTTTACCCTGATTTACCTTTTTCTAGCCGTTGTTGTTATTTTACTTCTTCGCAAAGAGGTCATTGGGGAAGATGGGAGTGAGCCTTTGAAGGCCGCGGGAGGACGTCCATGAACTATCCTGAGGTCGCTATCGCGGCGGTGATTCTCTTTTCGCTTATTATTTATGCGTTGAGCGGGGGCGCTGATTTTGGAGGAGGAGTTCTCGATTTAATGGCCTTTGGTCCGCGTGCCCGAGAGCAGAGGCGTGCGATTGCGGAAGCGATTGGGCCGATTTGGGAGGCCAATCATATCTGGATGATTTTGATTGTCGTCCTTCTCTTCTCGGCATTTCCGGCCGCGTTTTCCGCCATCTCCATCGCTCTTGTTGTTCCGCTCAATGTCATGCTCATTGGGATTATACTCCGCGGCTCGGCTTTTATTTTTCGAGGACACAGTTCTCATTACGGTGGAAAGGGGGTAGCCTGGGGCGATGTTTTTGCGGCATCGAGCGTCGTCACTCCCATCGCCCTTGGCGTGATTGTCGGTTCTCTTGCCTCCGGCGGCGTTCAAGAAATGTCGAGCGGCGTGTTGCGTCTCAATTTATGGGATGCCTGGCTGTTCCCATTTCCATTGGCTATCGGGTTTTTTACCGTGGTTCTCTTTACTTTTTTAGCCGCGGTCTATTTGACGGTCGAGGTTCAAGAGGCCGAGCTAAAGGAAGATTTCCGTTCCCGCGCCTTAGTCAGCGGAGCCATGACGGGTCTTCTGGCGTGGATCTGCTATTTTTTAGCCGGACGGGAAGCGCCGTTAATACGGCTAGGCCTTGAAAAAAGCTCTTGGTCTATTCTGTTTCAGGTCGTCACCGCCATGGTGGCCAGCAGCGCTTTATGGGCTCTCTGGGCGAGATGTTTCCGGCTTGCGAGAATGCTCGCGGTTATTGAGACGGTTTGTGTTATTTTGGGATGGGGGTTGTCTCAATATCCCTATGTTTTGCCGCCCGTCGTGACCTTTCAAGAGGCCGCCGCGCCGGCTTCCGTTTTGCGGCCGCTCCTAGGGGCTCTTCTGGTTGGAGTTGTCATCCTCATTCCCTCTTTCGCTTTTCTTTTCCGGATTTTTAAGGGACACCGATCTCCCATCTAGCCCCATTACTCCGCAAGCCATGACAAAAAAATAGAAGGATATTGAAAATAGCGCCATTCCCGAGAAATTTACAAACTCATGGAAAGCATGATAAACTGAATCTCTAACTATGCAAAGATTAATCAAGGCGGCGTTTTTGTTTACGGCCCTCATTGCCTGGAGTTTCGCAGAAGTCTCGGCCCATATTTCCGTTTCCCCGCCTCCGGCCTGGAGCGACTCAAGCGCGCAAAAGGCCTCATCTGACACCGTGGCTTTTTTTACCGGACCATCCGGAAGTTCCTTTATTATGACGCGGCTCAAACCCATGGATTCTCAAAGCCGCCCCGCCGTTCTTTCTTTTCTCATCGATGTTCTCGGTTCTCTCCAGAAAAAAACCGGCATCCCCATGACCCCGGCGACGCGGCTTAAAGAGTCTCATTTTAATAATGGAATCGGCGCTCTTTCTCTTAAAGTCGAAGCCGGCGGCAAACCGCGCCTGATTCTCTCTCTGGTCAGAGACGGAAATAAAAACTATCTATCCCTCATCAACAGCGCCATTCCAGATTTAACCTTGGAATCAATTCTAAGCTCGATAAAAACTTCCCGTTCTGAAACTCCGCAGCCCCCCCAAACCATCAGCGCCGATGGACAATTTTTGTTTCAGATCCCAGATGACTTTCATCCCCAAACTCTCTCTGACTCGGATAAAAATAGCGGAGTCGTCTTTTCCGTCTCGGGGCTGGATTCCCATCTCCTCATCAAGAAAATTTCTCCAGAACAAACCTTCAACCCCCAAGAAGCCTCGAAACTCCTCAAGGAAAAATTTGAATCCCTCTCCTCCATTGACCGTTGGCTCATTTCTCCGGAAAAGACTCTCGCCACTCCCGCGGGACCTGAATTGATTTATCTTTCCGCCGGAGTCAAGGGAGAAGGGGCTCTTAACACCAAGGCCTTGGGTTATATGCCGTGGTGCTACTGGGGTTATATGATTAAAGCCGAAGGACCTCGAAGCGAGGAATTGATCACTTCCGTTTTTAAAAACCTCAGCCCTGGTCCTTCTGCGATTGAAAGGCTGCTTGAACAAACTCCTAAACTCAAGGCCTCCAACAACTCGTTTCCTAATAAAATAGAGCTAGGAGTGGCGATTGCCTTGACTATTTTGGCCGCCTATCTGACCCTTCGCTCGCGAAAGTCCAAAAGGCGCGGCTAAACCGCGCGCAATGCCGTCTCGATATCCTCGAGAATATCGGAATAGTTTTCGACTCCGACGGAAAGGCGAATCATGTTTTCGCCGATCCCTAAACGCTGACGAAGCTTAGGCCCTAAATCGACATGGGTCATTGTCGCCGGATGCTGGGCCAAGGATTCCGTTCCGCCCAGACTGACGGCGAGCTTAATGAGTTTCAAAGAGTCCAAAAATTTAAACGCCTGTTTTCTGCCGCCCTTAATATCGAAAGAAATCATCGAACCCGGCCCCATGCACTGAGACGCATAGAGACGCCCCTGAGGGGTGTCGGCGGGCAATAAACTTGGATAATAGACGCGCTCAATCTGAGGGTGTTTCAAAAGGCGTTCCGCGATCCGAGAAGCGTTCTGAGCCTGTTCGGTCATCCTCATTTTAAGGGTCTCTAAACTTCTAAGCAAAAGCCAGCCAGTCCAAGCATCCGCCATGCATCCTAAGAACGCGCGCAAGGCTCGAATCCGTTCAAGCAAATCTTTTTTTCCAAGACAGACTCCGGCAATCAAGTCGCTGTGACCGCCTAAAAATTTGGTCGCGGAATAGAGGACCAAATCCGCCCCCAAAGACAGCGGTTTTTGCCATAAGGGCCCCATAAAAGTGTTGTCGACGGCGAGGACGACCTTTCTTTTTGAGCTTGAGCATTCGGCCGCGAATTTGGAACAGGCGGCGATGTCCACCAAATCGTTGGTCGGGTTGGCCGGAGTTTCGACAAAAATCATGCTTAATTTCTTTTTCCCGCCCATGCGATTTAATTTTTCAATCGCGGCCGAAGGCCCCAAGGCCGCGGGAA
The DNA here is from genome assembly GCA_021819565.1 of bacterium. Taxonomy (GTDB): domain Bacteria; phylum Elusimicrobiota; class Elusimicrobia; order UBA1565; family UBA9628; genus JAKAQV01. Next base: position 9,646 of record JAKAQV010000045.1, read on the forward strand.
AGGCAATAGGCTTAATCAAAAAGCGCGGCAAAATTTTCTCAAAGAAATGCGCCGTCCCTCCATAAAGTGGCTCGCTGTATAAAATGATATCCCCCGGAGAACAAAGCTCAAAAACAGTCGTCGTAATGGCCGCCATTCCACTGGAAAAAACCGCGGCGGAATCGGCCTCATCCCACAGGCAAAGCCTGGATTCCAAAATTTCAAGATCGGGATTATTGATGCGGCTATAAATCAACCCCGGACTTTCTTTTGATTTTTTCGGGCGCAAGCCATATGCCAGCTCAAAAAAAGATTGCCCCGATCGCGCGTTTTTAAAGACAAAAGTCGAGGTCTGAAAAATCGGGCATTTTAAAGCGCCCTCGGACCACTCAGGCTGGTAGCCATGCGTCATCATCAAACTTTCCGGATGTTTTATTTTCCTCATGGGCATACCCCTCTTCATTGTATTTCAACGCGGTCCTGTTTGTCCAATTCTTATTTTTGATAGGATAAGACCATGCCCGCGCAATTAGACGATGTCTCTTCGGCCAAAAAAATACAAGAGGCCAAAGCGGCCATTCTCTCGGAAATTTCAAAGGCTATTATCGGCCAAACCGAGGCCATCGAAGAAGTCCTGATCTCTCTTTTTGCCCGCGGACACTGTCTGATCATGGGGGTTCCCGGCTTAGCGAAAACCTTGCTTATTTCCAGCCTCGCCCAGGTTCTTGATCTCAAGTTTTCCCGGATACAATTTACTCCGGATTTGATGCCTTCGGATGTGACGGGTTCCGAAATTCTCCAAGAAGACCCCGCAACCCACCAGCGTTCGTTTCGCTTCGTGCCCGGCCCTATTTTCGCGAATATGATTCTAGCCGACGAAATCAACCGCACTCCCCCCAAGACACAGGCCTCGGTCTTAGAAGCCATGCAGGAGTTTCAAGTCACCGTCGCGGGCTCAACCCGGGCGCTGCCGCTTCCGTTTTTTGTCATGGCCACTCAAAACCCTATCGAACAAGAAGGCACCTACCCTCTTCCCGAAGCGCAGCTCGACCGCTTTTTTTTACAAATTAAAATGGGATACCCCAGCGAAGAAGAAGAAAGGCTTATTATCGCTAAAACCACCGGGCACAACCCAACGTCTCTCAACAAGGTCCTTTCCGCTCAAGACGTCTTAAATTATCAAACCCTGGTTCGCAAAGTTCCCCTTTCGGATTCCGCCGCGCGCCTTGCCGTCGGCATCGTTCGCCAAACTCGCCCCGAAGATCCCGCCGCGCCCGATTTCATCAAAAAATGGATCTTGTGGGGGGCCGGCCCACGGGCCGGGCAAGCGTTGGTTCTGGGCGCCAAGGCCCGAGCCATTCTTTCCGGGCGGCTTGCCGCCACCGAAGAGGATGTCAAGGCCATTTCCCATCCCGTTTTACGCCATCGTCTTATCCTCAATTTCCAAGCGGAAGCTGATGGAATCCGCTCAGACGATATCATATCGCGCTTAATACATTGAGTCTTTAAAAATCTCTCAATAAAAGATGAGATACTTAGACACTATCACCATTGCCAAGCTCAAGGGGTTGCGGCTATTCCCGAAAAACTTAATCCATTCCAGCGAGGCGGCGGGCGCCCACAAAAACCCGACGCGAGGATTTTCAAGAGATTTTTTCCAGCACCGCCCCTATGTCCCCGGCGATGATCCGCGAACCCTAGACTGGAAAGTTTACGCGCGACTTGATCGCTTTTATGTCCGGGAGTTTGAATCGGAAAATCTGTTCAACAGCCAAATCATCGTGGATCAGTCCCGCTCAATGTCTTTTCATTCGGATTCCAATCCCCCCAAATGGGATTACGCCTGCCGGCTGGCCATGGCGCTTTCATGGATCGGTCTCTCGCAAGGAGACGCGGTCGGGCTTATCTCGGTCTCCGATAGAGCCGAAATTGAAATTTCCCCCCGCCCCGGCTTTCAGCGTTTGGAGATTTTAGACCAACGCTTATCCGAAACCGCGCCCCATGGATATTTCTCTCCGGAAACCGTTCTGCCGCCGCTTATTTCCCGAATTAAAAAGCGCTCGCTCATTATTTTCATTAGCGACTTAATGGGAGATACGGAAAAATTCATCAAGGGAATCGTATCCCTTAAAACCGGAAGAAATGAAGTCGTAGTTTTTCACGTGCTCGACCCGAGAGAAAGAGACCTGGGCTTTGAAGCTCCGGTGCTTTTCCACGATCTGGAAGAAGAAAGCGAGATAGCGGTCGGAGATCAGGAGTTTCGCCACAAATATGCGGAAGAATTCGACAAACAAATGAAAACCTATCAAGGCGCTCTCCATCAGAATCAAATTTCCCACCATCTTTTTCCGACCGACAGGCCTCTGGAAGAATCCCTTGGGCGATTCTTAAGGAAAAACGCCGGAAAATGAGCTTTCTTTCTCCGCTCGTTTTGTGGGCTCTGCCCGCCGCTTTAATTCCATGGCTGATCAACATCTGGATACAAAAGACCGGGCGCAAAATAGAATTTAGCGATCTCTATTTGATTCGAAAAATCAAATCCCAGACTCTCTCTCAATCAAATCTCAGAAATTCAATTTTAACTCTTCTTCGCTGCGCGATTATTTTCCTGTTGATTTTTTCCTACGCCGGTCCCATCAA
>JAKAQV010000001.1 GCA_021819565.1 bacterium
GCCGCCGGGAAACCAAATTGATACGCCCACCGGCGGATACACGATATTCGGCCTCAGTTTCGGATGGAGAATCTTAGTCATGCAAAACCCGCTCAGCTTTGATTTCGGCGCCGACAACCTACTCAACAAAGCCTACGCCGATTCCATGAGCGTCTATGACAAACAATTCGGCTTTGTCGAGCCGGGGAGAAACCTCTACATGAAAGTCTCCGTTCCTTTTGGAAGCTAATCATTCAATTGATACAATGTAAAAATGATTTTATCGCAAGCCCGACCTAGAACGGCGCTCTTTTTCTTTTTTATTCCGATATTGTCTCAAGCCGCTTTTGCGGATGGGTTTAGTTATGACGAAAGCCCGCGCCATATCGCCCCCATTCCCATTCCCGGCGCGACCACCGGCGTTGGATTTGACGACATGCAGTTTTCTCTCCCCCTTAAAGAGGTGTTGGTTCCGGGGGGACGCATGGGAGATCTCTTTTTTGTCAATCCCCAAAGCCATGCTATTTCCGAGATTGGAGGATTTAGCGTCCATCTGGAATATTACGGCGGCCATAACGAGGGCGTAACCTCGGCCGACTCCAACAAGCGCTTTATCTTCGCCACCGATAGAACCTCAATCAAGCTCAGCCTCATTGACGCTAAATCGCGAAAAATAATCGCCTCCGTCCCCTTGGCGGGGGAGCCGGATTATGTCCGCTACGTGTCTTTCAACGATGAAGTTTGGGTCACGGAGCCGCGGGATGAGCGTATCGAAATTTTTTCAATTGAGCCCCGCAAAGACCCTCCCCTTAAACACTTAAAATTCATCCCCATCGAAAACGGCCCGGAATCTCTCGTGATTGACAATAGAAACCGCAAGGCTTTTACCAATTCCGTCTCCAGCGAAACTTTAGAAATCGATCTTAAATCGGAAAGCGTCATCGCCCGCTGGCCCAATCATTGCGTGAATTCTCACGGACTTGCTTTGGACCCTAAAAAACAATTTGTCTTTGTCGGCTGCGCCGAAGGAAAAGCCGAGACCTTGGACGCCGCTCACGGAGGAAAAATCCTCGGAGAAGTTCAATCGGGCAGAGGAGTCGATATCATCGCCTATAACCCTCTTCTCTCGCATCTTTATATGCCAGGTTCCAATAGCGGAACGATGGCGGTCATTCATGTGTTGGGCAATGGCGGACTCTATGTGGAACAAACCATGCCGACAACCCATGGCGCCCATTGCGTGACGGTCGACGACCATGATGGAGTTTGGATTTGCGATCCCAGGCAGGGTCGGCTTTTGTTTTTCCAAGATTTACATACTCCGATTGAGTAAGATTATGTCAAAACCAAGGAGAGAATATGGGGCATCTTGAATTTTTGCAGTCACTGGCCGCCTCCGGAGGAAATTGGGTTATTTATCTTCTGCTGGGGTTTTCCATTCTCTCCGCCGGAGTGATTTTGGAAAGAGTGATCGTCATCTTAAGGCAAGAGCGTTATCAAAAAGAAATCCTGCCGCAACTGGATCAGAAATTAGAGTCTCAACAGCCAAAAACAATTCTTGAGATTTTAAAGCCGGAATCGGTCCTGTATCCATTGATCGAGGATTTAGTCGAACATGCCTCTCGCGGACGAGAGATTCTCAATGAGCGCCTGGAAACCGGGCTGACCCTCCAAAAACGCAGGCTTGAAAAACGCGTTCTCATCTTGGGCACGCTGGGAAATAACGCCCCTTTTATCGGCCTTTTGGGAACGGTTCTGGGAGTCATTCACGCCTTTCAAAGTCTCGCCGCCTCCGCCGGTCAAGGTCCGCAAGTCGTCATGGCGGGACTAGCCGAAGCCTTGGTCGCGACCGCGGTCGGCATCATGGTCGCCCTTCCCTGTGTCGCGTCTTACAACTACATCCAGAAAAAAATCAAGGATATCTTGATAGACGCCGATCAATTCGGAAAACAATTCATTTTAAACGTCGCCGATAAATAATGGCTGGAATCAACGAAAACGAAGAGTCGATTACCGGAATCAACGTCACTCCGTTGGTCGACATCGTCCTGGTTTTATTGATTATTTTCATGGCCACCGCGCATTTAATCGCCCACCGTTCTTTAAACCTAAGCTTGCCCCGGGTCGCTCATTCACAAGAAACCCCAACCCCCAGCCAACACGTCACTCTTTCAGCCGATAAAACCCTTCGCTTAAATCAGGTCAAGGTCACTCCCGAAGAGCTCGCGCTCAATCTCGGGCAGATGGCTCATGCTGACCCCAACGTCAAGGTGACCTTGGGCGCGGATAAACAGGTTTCCTGGGGCGATGTCGCCCATTTGCTCGACTTGCTTAAAGGCGCCGGCGTTTCCAAGGTCGCCACCGAAGTCGAACCCAAGTAAAATGCCTTTTTTGCGCGAATTCAAATCCCATTTTTGGGATGAGGATACCCTGCTTTGGAAAATGCTGGCTTTGTCGTTTTTGCTCCACGTGATTCTATTCAATTTGGGAAAAATTTCCTGGACGCCAGCGGGAAAACCAACGATGGAAATTGACCTAACCTCAACAGTGTCCTTGGGACCTCTAAAAAAATCGGGGACGCCCCATGCCGCGGCTAAACCCGCCCCTAAAAAGGAATGGGTCAAACCCTCTCCACAACAGAAGTCTTTTCCGGCGCCAAAGCCGCAATCGACTCCGGCGGAAATTCCCAAGCCCACGCCAAACCCCTTAGCCTCAAACAATGCAGGTTCCGGATCCGCCTCTTCCGGAACCGGTATTCAAGTCTCAAGATACCCCCAATTGGTTAATCTCAATCAGCTTCAGGCTCTCCTCAAAAAATTCTATCCGGAAGAGGCTCGGCTAAAGCATATTGAATCCACCGTCGTCTTGGATATTCATTTAGACGCCTCCGGGCATGTCGTCAAGGTGGACCTCGTCAAATCCGGAGGCTCTGATTTTGACGCGGCCGCCATCAAAGCCGCCAAACTCCTTCGTTTTACCCCCGCCTATGTTGGAGACAAGCCCGTCGCGGTCAAAATCCGCCAAGCCATCTCCTTTAAAATCGGAGCCGACAATGGAGATTAATTCTATCCAAGCGTTTCCAGCGAGGAAAATGATACAATGAAATCCGAAATGTTCCCCTCGACTGAGGAGAGACGTAAGCTCAAACAAATTCCCCGACGATTCAAGGATCGCCGTATTTTGGTCATCGGCGACGTGATGTTGGATCATTATATCCGCGGGAGCGTTAGCCGTTTATCTCCCGAAGCTCCGGTGCCTATTGTCCAAGTTAAAGAAGAATCTTTTGTTCCCGGGGGAGCCGGCAACGTCGCCTCCAATCTCGCCGCCCTTTTAGCCAAGGTCGAGGTAATTGGGGTAATAGGAGAAGACTCTTCCGGCGCTGAGCTTCAGTCGCATTTCGCGAGCTTAAAAATCGCAACCACAAGCCTCATTAAAGATTCCGCGCGAGTCACCTCCCAAAAATGCCGGGTGGTCGCCGAAAGGCAACAGGTGGTTCGCTATGACCGGGAGTCTATTTCTCCGGTCGCGGGAAAAACCGAAGCCCTGATTTTGTCTCAAATTCAATCGGAAATAAAAAAATCCGAGGCCGTCATTTTGTCGGATTACGGCAAGGGAGTCTTGACCCCGAAAATTCTCAAAACCGCTATCTCTCTTTCGCGCCGGGCCCAGATTCCCGTCATTGTTGATCCTAAAATCGAGCATTTCAAAAGATATCGCGCCGTCTCCTGCGTGACGCCCAATCTGCACGAAGCCTGGAACGGCATGCGGCGCGTCCCTAAACCCGGAGAAAAAGAACTGGAAAAACTAGGCCGCGATATTATTAGAACCCTCAACTCCGATTCGGCTTTAATCACCAGGGGCCCCGAAGGAATGAGCCTTTTTCAAAAATCCAAGCCCACCGTTCATGTCCCGGCCCAAGCCCGGGAAGTTTTCGATGTCAGCGGAGCCGGAGACACCGTGATTGCGACCCTGACCCTGGCCTTGGCCAGCGGCGCGTCAATGACCGAGGCCGCTCTCCTTTCTAACTACGCGGCGGGCATCGTGGTGGGGAAATTGGGAACCGCGACCACGACGATAGAGGAGATCGAGAGCATCATCCCATGAAGCCTCCTTTAATCGTCATCCCCGCGCGTTTTCATTCCACCCGTTTTCCGGGCAAGGTTTTGGCTCTTTTGGGCGGAAAATCGATCTTGGAATGGTGCTGGACCAACGCGGTCAAAGCCGACATCGGGCCGGTCCTTATCGCCACTGAAGATGAAAAAGTTGTCTCGGCCGCCCGCGATTTCGGGGCCAAAGCGGTTTTGACATCGCCGCAATGCCTCTCCGGATCCGATCGCGTTTTTGAGGCCTCTCAAAATATCGATTCTCCCATAGTCATCAATATCCAGGCCGATCAACCCTTTTTAACCGCGGAAACAATTAAATCCGTGGCCCAAGTTTTACAAACCAACCCCAAGGCCGACATCGCGACTGCGGTCATTCCTTTAAATGATCCCGCGCGCCTCAAAAACCCCAATGTGGTCAAGGCGGTCGTCTGCCAGGATCGGCATTGCCTTTATTTTTCCCGATCTCCGGTTCCATTCGCGCGAAACGGAAAACCCGCTTACTTCGAGCATTTGGGAATCTACGGATACCGCAAAGAAGCCCTTAAAAAATTTGTCGGTCTTAAACCCTCTCCCATTGAGCTTGCGGAAAGTCTCGAACAATTGCGCGCCTTGGACGCCGGAATGACGATTTATACCAGCGTCTGTTCTGAAATTCCATGTTCTATCGACACGCCCGAGGACCTGGAAGAAGCCAAACAAATTTTGGAAAAAACCCATCTTAAAATCGCGGAGAATCGATGAGCAAATATATTTTTGTTACCGGCGGCGTGGTCAGTTCCTTGGGTAAGGGCATCACCGCTTCTTCGATAGGAAAAATGCTTCAGCTTCGGGGCCTTCAAGTCGCGATGCTTAAATGCGATCCCTACATCAACGTCGACCCCGGCACGATGAACCCTTTTCAACATGGAGAGGTGTTCGTCACCGAAGACGGAGCGGAAACCGATTTGGATCTTGGCCACTATGAGCGGTTTTTGGGAAAAGACATGCATCGCCCGAATAATTTCACCGCCGGAATGGTCTATGAAACCGTAATCGCTAAAGAAAGGCGGGGCGAATTTCTTGGGACCACCGTCCAGGTCATCCCCCATATCACCGATGAAATCAAAAACCGCTTCCGCGCGGTCTCTAAAGGAGCCGATGTCGTCATCGTCGAGGTCGGCGGCACCGTGGGCGATATCGAGAGCCTTCCATTTTTAGAAGCGGCCCGGCAGATGGGACTCGAACTGGGAAGAGACAATGTTCTTTATCTCCATGTGACCTTAATTCCCTTTATCAAGGCCTCTGAAGAATTAAAAACCAAGCCCACGCAGCACTCGGTGGGAAAATTGCGCGAAATTGGAATCAACCCCGACATCATCGTCTGCCGCTCGGAAAAGCCGCTGTCAAACGAGCTTAAAACCAAACTCGGGCTTTTTTGTTCCGTTCCAGTGGAATCGGTCATCGAAGCTCCGGATGTCGATTCAATTTACGAGGTTCCCGTAGTTTTTCACAAACAAGGCTTGGATGATCAGATTCTCATGCTTCTGCGCTTAAGAACTCACTCCAAGGATTTTGAAGAGCTCAATGAGCTTTCCCGGAAGGTGAAAGCCGCGTCTAAAAAAGAGCTTCCGGTGACGCTGGCCGGAAAATATGCCGATTACAAAGACGCCTACAAATCGGTCAATGAAGCCTTGATTCACGCCGGAATTTTCCACGGAGTTAAAATTCGCATTGAGTTCATCGAAACTTCTTCCGCGGAAGCCCCCGATATCCTCAAGAGATCTCCGGCGATCTTGGTCCCCGGAGGCTTCGGAGATCGCGGCATCGAGGGGAAAATATTCGCCGCTAAAATCGCGAGAGAGAAAAAAATTCCTTATTTCGGCCTGTGTCTGGGGCTTCAAATCGGGGTCATCGAATATGCCCGCAATGTCCTGGGCCTCCAGGAAGCGAACTCAACCGAATTTAACCCCAAAACCAAATATCCGGTTATCGATCTTCTGCCGGAACAAAAAGAAGTCTCAAACATGGGGGCGACGATGCGGCTGGGAAGTTATGAATGCACGCTCAAAAAAGGAACCCTTGCCTATAAGGCCTACGGAAAAACCCTGATCTCCGAAAGACATCGCCACCGCTATGAATTCAACAACAAATTCAGAAAAGATTTGGAAGCGGCGGGGCTTGTTATCAGCGGAACCTACGCCGCGAAAGACTTAGTTGAAATTATCGAGCTTAAAGATCATCCCTGGTTCTTAGCGGTTCAATTTCATCCGGAATTTAAAAGCCGCCCGGAAAACCCGCATCCTCTCTTTAGAGACTTTATCGGCGCGGCTCTCAAAAAATATCGGGAAGACGCCGCCTCTCCTTCTTTATCTTTAACTTATGACTGAAAAAACCGTCGTCGTCGGAGATGTCGTCTTTAAAAACAGCGGGCCCTTATCCTTTATCGCGGGGCCCTGCGCCTTGGAATCGGAAGAACTTCTTTGGTCGGTCGGAGAAAAACTCAAAAAAATCTTCGCCAAGTCGAAAGCCTCTTTCGTCCTCAAGTGCTCTTTTGACAAAGCCAATCGCAGCTCTTTAAATTCATTTCGCGGCCCCGGCGCGGAAAAGGGACTTAAAATTCTTGGGCGCGTCGCCCGCGGGCTCGGGGTTCCCATCCTCACCGATGTCCATGAATCCGCGCAGGCCCCCTTGGCCGCACAATATGTCGATATCATTCAAATACCGGCCTTTTTGTGCCGACAAACCGATCTATTAATCGCCTGTGGCAAAACCGGAAAGCCGGTCAATATTAAAAAGGGGCAGTTTATATCACCCTGGGATATAAAAAACGCAATCGCCAAAATTGAATCGACCGGCAACAAGCAAATCATCGTGACCGAAAGGGGCGCCAGTTTCGGATATGCAAATCTAGTCGTGGATATGCGCTCATTAGACATCATGCGCGGGTTTGGCTATCCCGTCGTCTATGACGCGACCCATTCGGTTCAGCTTCCGGGGGCCTTGGGTCACGCAACCGGCGGACAAAGAGAATTTGTTTTTCCCCTGTCTCGAGCCGCGGCGGCGGTGGGAATCTCCGGGATTTTTTTTGAGACCCATCCTAACCCGCCTAAAGCCCTTTCCGACGGTCCTAATTCTCTGTTTTTAAAAGACGTGCCCGATTTTCTTTCTCAAATTCAAGCCATTGATGAGGCCGTTAAAAAGCGCTCAAAGATTTTCCGGGGGAATTTATGAAATGCCCGAACTGCAACCACGACAATAAAGACAAGGCGAAGGTCTGCAAAAAATGCGGACGGGAAATGTCCTTGCCGCCCGCCTGGTTTCCGGACGCAAAATGGCATTTAAAAACCCTTGGAATCATCTATGTTTGCGTCACCGCCTTTTATTACACGGTGACCTTTCTTCTCAAGCAGCTCCCCAGGCCCTACGATATCCGGAAAATCCCCATTGAGGTGACGCCTTGGCTCCGCAAGGGACCCAAATACCTGGAAGAAGATCAGTTGGCTCCTCCTCCCGAGTCATCCCCGGCGCCCGCAGCCTCGCCAATGCCTTTACCCCCTCCCTCTCATCCGTGATCCGAAAGGGCTCCGGCGTTTTTTTACTTTTACTTCCGTTCTGTTTTTCATCGGCCTGCAAAAAGCAAAAAGACGCCGCCCCTGAAGAGCCGCGCCAGATCATGAGCCATTTCGCGATGGACCAATCAGATCTCAACACAAAGATATGGCATTTAATCGCCGATCGCGCGATTTTATCCGAAGAGAAAAACCAGGCCTATTTGACCAATCCCCATATGCTGTTTTATAAGAATAACCGCCCCGACACCAAGGTCAAATCTAAAACCGGGGTGGTTCAAACCGAAACCCATGACGTGGTTTTGTCCAGCGATGTGGTCGCCGTCTCTTTAAGCGATAACAATCAACTCTACACCTCGCAACTTTTCTATTCCGCGGCCAAGCATCAGTTTTTGACCCAAAAGAAAGTAAAGGTCGTGCGCCCCTCGGGAACGACCTACGGCCAGGGGCTAAAAGCCTCCGAGGATTTGTCTCAAATCAAGATTTTTCACCAGCAAAGTTTCGTGAAATCCTCCCCCGGGAAACAATGAAAACGCTGATTTTAGCCGTTCTTTTCTTGCCTTCTCTTAAAGAAGCCCGCGCGGAACAAGTAGCCGGCGCGGTGGTGACCAGCAAAGAATGGGATGTTAAACGCGGAAAAAACACGATTGAAAATTTTTCCGGAGACGTCCATTACCACTCGGGGCCAAATCAAATATGGTCGGATTGGGCGCGTTTTAACCACGCCCTTCAAGACTGGCTTTTTAAAGGCCATGTCAAAGCGTTCCATATCGAGGACTCCGGAACCGTCCTCAAGGCTTACGGAGAGAAAGGCGGATACAATCAGGCCACTCAGAAAGGTTGGCTCAAGCCCAGCGCCAAACAAAAGCAGGTTCTTCTGATCCGACAACCCCTCAATGAATTTCCAGGACATGCAACCGCCGACAAGGTCCGCTGGGTTGGAACTTCAAAAACGACTTTAGATGGGCATGTCCACGCCCAAAATTTGCAAACCGAAAGCTGGTCGGATAAAAGCGTCATTTTAGAAAACCCCGGAGATAAACCCGGGTGTTCGCTTCGCCGCGTGACTTTAAGCGGGAGCCGGCCCGTGGCCGTCAAATTTCGCCAAGCCCCCAAGGATTGGACCGGAGCGGTGAAGGCCGATCAGCTTAAGATGTTTGAACCCCACTTATCCAATCAAGAAGGCTCTGACGGAAGCGATGTCTGCGGAGAAAGCCGCTATGTCGCGCTTGGCCACGCGCGGGGATGGATGGTTTTCCAAAATTCAAAAAAGCGTAAAAAGAAAAAAACGAAACCGGGCAAAGGAAAATCAAAAAAATGAAACTGGCCGCCGACAATATCCGCAAAAAATACGGAGAGAGAGAAGTCGTCAAGGGAGTTTCCCTCTATGTTCAATCCGGCGAAATCGTGGGTCTTTTGGGTCCCAATGGAGCCGGGAAAACGACGACTTTTTACAGTCTGGCCGGTTTTATTCGCCCCAACGCGGGCCGCATCATGATTGACGATGAAGACGTGACTAGGCTGCCGATGTATCTGCGCTCAAGAAAGGGCCTCAGCTATCTCGCCCAAGAGCCGACTATTTTCCGCGGGCTGACGGTCGAGGAAAATTTGCGCGCGATTTTAGAGAGAATATCCAAAAGCCGCATGGAACAATTGCGCCGCACGAAAGAACTCCTCGATGAGTTCGGCTTATGGCCGCGCCGAAAGCAGCTCGCCTCTTCGCTCTCGGGCGGCGAAAAAAGACGTTTGGAAGTCGCCCGCGCCATGATCTCAAATCCCAAATTAATTTTGCTTGACGAACCCTTTGTGGGAATCGACCCCATTACGGTTTCGGAATTAAAGTCCATCATCACCAAGCTTAAAAAACAAGGCATCGGAGTTTTGATCACCGATCATAACGTTCGGGAAACCCTTCCCATCATTGAAAGAGCCTATCTCATCTATGACGGGAAAATTTTAGTCGACGGAAGTTCCGACAAGCTCTTAAATGACCCCGAGGCCCGCCGCCTCTATCTAGGAGAAGATTTCAAAATATGACCGCTCAAGAATGGATCCCCGACTTTTTTGTTTTCATCCTGGGTCTTATTGTCGGCAGCTTCACCAATGTCCTGATTTACCGCCTCCCCAAGGAAGAGTCTCCCGTTTTTCCCTCTTCCCATTGCCCTCAATGCGGTCATCCTATCGCTTTCTACGATAATGTGCCGGTGTTTAGCTACCTCATCCTCAAGGCCCATTGCCGGCACTGCCATGAATCTATCTCGCTTCGCTATCCGTTGATTGAGATCGGACTAGGAATATTATCAGTCGCGCTTTGGCAACGCTGGAAAGCGGCCCCTCTATGGTTTGTTTCGACCCTGATTTTCTCTTCCGCTCTAACGGCGATTTCTCTCATCGATTTTGAGACCTTTTTAATCCCCGATATTTTATCCTTGGGCCTGATCGCTATGGGGTTTTTGTCTTCTCCCTTTAATCCCTTGTTTGGAAAAGCCGCCTGGTGGATGAAATTATGGATTAGTTGTCGAGGGGCGCTTGTAGGCTTTTTCATTTGCGCCGCTATCGCCTGGGCAGGCGAAAAAATATTCAAAAAAGAAGCGCTGGGCGGCGGAGACATCAAACTTCTGGCCGCGGTCGGCTCTTTATCGGGAGCCTTGGGGGCGTTTAACTGTCTCATGATCGGCTCTCTTTTGGGAACCTTCTACGGCATTGCCCTTATTATCAGGGGCAAGGTCACGCGCTCTGACCCAATTCCCTTCGGGCCTTTTTTGAGCGTCGCGGCGATTTTTAATTTATTTTATATCCTGCCCTTTGGATTTCCTTTTCGATTTTGACCCGTTCCGCCCTCATCTGATAAAATAAAGGGAGTTCTGTCGCCCCGGCAATCCGTCGCCGGAAAGAAGGTTCATGGTTTTATTCCGGGCTAGCTCAATGGTGGAGCAGGCCGCTGTTAACGGCAAGGTTGTAGGTTCGAGTCCTACGCCCGGAGGCAGTTTCTCAAATCAAGCTCGGGAATAACCAATTCACCTTGGCCTAAAAAATGGGGAAACGTCACATTCTATGGCGTAGCGTATAAGGCGCCGCTGTGTCTCAGAGATGCCGCTTGCCGAGAGCGTGATTCTTCGTGCGAAACGGGGGAGAAGCTCATCCGAATACTATAAACCGCTAAGATGGCGTTTAAAGTGCTGATTGCCGGATTGCCTTTAGATGAGAGGGTTTTATAAAGAGTCGTCCGGCTGAGTTTTGTTTTTTTCGCAAGCTCCCCAATCCCGCCTTGAGCCTCGACCACATTGCGAAGAGCTTTAAGAAGAGGTTGGAGTTCCCCATCTTCGGCAACAGAGTTAAGATAAGCGGCGGCTTCCGCCGGGTCCGCAAGGTGATTGATTAAATACTTATGGTGCGAAATCATTTTTTTCATTTGAGCCTCCTGAAATCAGCCCATAATCTTTGAGCCCTGCCAATATCCTTTCTCTGCGTTTTCTTCTCTCCACCGCAAAGAAGCAAGACAATTGTTACCGTAATAGACGCGATAACCGGGACCCTCATGGATGCGAATTTCCCAAACACCGCCGCCAACAGAACGATGGTCCCCAAAATTTCCTTCCTCAATGCGGTCAATGCGTTTGAGGATTGCCGCTCGTGCAGAGATATCCCTAAGTCCGCCTAGCCACTCTCCAAAAATGTCTTTACCATCAATGGTCACATAGTGAAAGACCTTACGTTGCTGTGGTTGCATAGAGGACTTACCTTAAGTGTAGTCTATAAAAGACACATTGTCAATAGCGGCTGAAATCAAAACCAACAGTTCCCCGGTTTTAGGATGTTTGCTTTAACTGGCATTATCGCAAACATAAATAATTCGCTCATACTGGCTGTAGCAACTTGTTCAGCCCTGCCATTTTAGGCGCATTTCCTCCAGTCAGCCAAGTTCGATATTCGTTGACGATGATGACATTCCCCCAAAAAACTAGGCCAGAAGGAATCTGCGAATTTCAGGAACACCATGATTAATTCCGGCCAATTTTTGGATTCAGCATCCCGTTTCTCCTGGCCACCAACGAATCTTTTCTATACTTAATCTATTCAATGGATGCCGCGCTTTCCGACCGTCTTGCTACCGCTCTTCAATATCGCTCGGCGCTATTGACTCAGCTGCACGCCGAAGAGACGGACGCTTACCGGTTGTTTCATGGCAGCGTGGAGGGGCATCCGGGGCTGACGGTCGATCGTTATGGCGACTTGTTGATCGTGCAGAGTTTTCACACTCCGCTGCCAGCGCCGCAGCTTGCGGAGCTGGAGGTCTTCTACGCCCACGCCTTTCCGGGTCTGACCTTGATCTACAACGACCGCAGCCAGTCGAATTCGCGCATTGGCAACAAGCTCTCGCCCGAGATGCTGGCCGCTGCAAAAGAACCGCGCCAAGCGCGCGAGTTGGGGGTGAATTATCTCATTCAGGCGCGACACGCCGGCCAAGATCCGTGGCTCTTCCTCGATCTGCGCGCCGCGCGTCGTCGCGTGATGCAAGAGATCCGCGGCAAGTCGCTACTGAACGTCTTCTCCTACACCTGCGGCGTGGGCGTTGCCGCCGCCAAAGCCGGCGCGAGCAGCGTTGTAAATGTGGATTTCGCGCGGTCAAGCCTCTCGGTCGGAAAAGAAAACGCCCGGATCAACGACCTGCCCATCCAGATGCGCTTCGTGCAAAGCGACGCTTTCCCGGCACTGCGGCAATTTTCCGGTTTAGGACAACCCACCTTCGTGCGCGGCAAACGCTTGCCGCATTTCGAAAGACTTAAAAAACAGAAATTCGACATGGTATTTCTCGACCCGCCCCCCTACGCCAAGAGCCCTTTTGGTGTGGTAGACTTGATCCATGATTATGCCGCGTTGTTTAAACCCGCTCTTTTGTGCGTCGCCGAGAAGGGCAGCATGATCTGCTGCAACAACGTCGCGCAGGTCTCTCGCGAAGTCTGGATCGACCAACTAGAACGCAGCGCCCGCAAAGTCTTCCGTCCGATTCGCGAAGTAGAGTGGATCACGCCGGAAAACGATTTTCCAAGCCACGATGGACGGCCGCCACTAAAGACGGCGCTCCTGCGGCTCTAAGCGCGATAGGATTTGTCCGCATTGTTATAATAGACGCGATGGCCGCTCAATGGCGTGTGCCAAAACTGCCTGCAGTCTATCGAAATTCGTCCGCGCTAGAACTCATCTAAGTCGAGATGGATGTTCCGTGATTTCTGTTTTTATCGTCCGGGTTTTTTGTGGTGGTATGAGTGTTTTGGGGTCTTATTGGGAACATGCGGCGGATGAAGTGGTTTTTCTTTTTCGCGCTCGTCAAAAACCTCGGGAGCAATCATCGTCAGAAAGCGGCCGATGACCTCGCCCAAGCTCATCTTGCCGGCCGCGCGCTCCCAGTCCGGACCTAAAAGATCGACAGCGCGCTGAAAATTCTTCTGCCCCTCAAAGCGAGAGAGGATCTTTGATATTTTTTTGCCGGCGACTTCGCGGCGGCCGGGAATTTTTCCCTCTCGAAGGCGCGTTTTAGTCATGTGCTCAAGGCGATTGACCAAAGCGCGAGTGGCTGGCGCGACAAGGCTGATGGCGATGCCGGCTTTTCCGCTGCGGGCCGTGCGACCAATGCGGTGGACATAGAGCTCAAGTTCTCTTGGAATTGAGTAGTTGATCACGTGAGTCAGTTCTTTGACGTCTAAGCCTCTCGAAGCCACATCGGTGCAGACCAAGAGGCTTGTCTTTTTATCGCGAAAAGCGCGCATCGTGCGCTCTCGATCGTCTTGGGATTTATCGCCATGCAAACAGTCAACCTTGTAGCCTTTGTCCAACAGATATTGGGTCAAATCCATCACGAGAGATTTTGTCTGGCAAAAAACCAAACCGTAAAAATTATCGGCCAGCTCGATGAGTTTGCAGAGAATTTCTGGTTTGTCTGACTCGCGGACGATGTAATAAATTTGTTCCACCGTGCTTGAGAGCATCTCGGTTCGATTGACCTGGGCCATCACGGGCTTTCTGAGATAGGTGTCGGCAACGCGGCGCACTTGGCCGCTCATTGTCGCCGAAAAAAGCCAGATATGGCTGGACTCTCGCGGGGTCGAGCGCAGTATTTTTTCCAAATCTTCTTTAAACCCCATGGAGATCATCTCGTCGGCTTCGTCTAAGACGACGACTTTCGCGTCTTTGAGATTGAGAGATTTTCTGTCAATGTGATCAATAATGCGACCGGGCGTGCCCACAATAATTTGCGCGCCGCGTTTAAGACCTTCAAATTGATCGGCGTATCCCGTGCCGCCGTAAATCGGTAGCGCTTTGATCCCTTTATATTTTCCAAGCAGATTGATTTGTCCGGAGACTTGAAGCGCCAGCTCCCGCGTCGGGCAAAGGATGACGCCTTGAACGCGCTTTGCGTGAGCGTCGATTTTTTCTAAAAGCGGAATGCCAAACGCCGCGGTCTTTCCCGTGCCCGTGGCGGCAAGGCCGATAAAATCCACGGACGGAACGGCCAGAAGCGCCGGCAGAGCCTGCTGCTGAATGGGGGTGGGCGTCGTAAATCCCAGTTCGTGGATGGCGCGCGAAAGGGGCTCGCTCAGTTTAAGGTCGTCGAATGTGTTCAAGGCTAAATTATACCACTTGCGCGAATTCTCAAGGGCGGAATTCGAGCTCTTCCCAGCGCCTGAACGCGGCGTCGACCGCTAGCTTCGCGGCGTCGAAGATTTCTTGGCGCTTAGAGAGCTCTTCGGCGTCGGTGGCGACGCTTGGGTCTTCCAGAGCCCTTTGAGCTTTGGCCGCTTGAGCTTCCGCCGCGTGGATTGCGGCTTCGATCTCTCTTAACTCTTTTGTTTTTTTCGCCGAGAGATCGGGTTTTTTATTTTCTTCTCGAAGAATCAACTCTCCTTTTTCTTCTGCCCTCCAGTCTTCCCACTGCGAAAGATCGGCGAAAAACCGGGAGTTTCCTTTCCCATCAAGCGCTAAAATTTCGCGGCTGACCCGATCAAGAAGATAGCGGTCGTGCGTCACGAGAACAAGCGCCCCCGGAAAATCAATCATGCTGGACTCAAGAACCTCCAGAGACTGTAGATCTAAATCATTGGTGGGCTCATCGAGAAGCAGCACGTCCGCGGTTTTGAGCATGAGACGCGCGATAAGAACGCGCGACTGCTCGCCGCCGGAAAGCCGGGAGAGCGAAAACTCAAGCTGCTCTTGTCGAAAAAGAAAACGGGAGGCCCAACCGTAAACGTGAATGCGGTTTCCTTTATAAAGAACATGTTCCCCATTTGGACAAAGGGCTTTTTTTAAACTCAAATTCAAATCCAGCTGCTCGCGGTGCTGATCAAAGGTCACAACCCTCAATTGATCGGCCCTCTTAAGAGTTCCTTCATCGGGAGTCATCTCTCCTGACAAAAGCTTAAGCAAAGTGCTTTTACCGCTGCCGTTTTCTCCCAGAAGCCCCAGCTTGTCTCCCGGCCCAAGAGTCAAATCCAGAGGCCCAAAGAGCTTTTTGCCACCCATGCTTTTCCCAATTTTTGAGGCCGTGATGAGCCGTTGGGTTTGCCTCTCGCTGCCGGAAAAATCAATATTGGCGGCCCGGCCCTGGGCATTGCGATATTTGAGTTCTGAAAGATCTCCCATGAGTTCTCCGGCGCGGTCGATGCGGGCCTGCTGCTTGGTCGTACGCGCCTTGGGGCCTCGGCGCAGCCACTCGATTTCGCCGCGCACGATATTGCGCACGGAATCCTCGCGCGCGGCCTGCGCGGCCAAGAGCGCCTCACGGTTTTCCAAAAATCGGCTGTAATTGCCTTGGCTGCTGAAATGCCCCTCGGCATAGCGCTTGTTGAGCTCGATAACGCGGTTTGTCACGCGCTCAAGAAAGCGGCGGTCATGGGTGACAACGAGAAACGAAAACCTGAGATCAGAGAGTATTTTTTCAAGCCAAAGAACGCCTTCAAGATCAAGATGATTGGTGGGCTCGTCAATTAACAACAAATCCGGCTCGCGAAGGACTTTCGTGATAATCGCCAAGCGTTTGCGCCAGCCCCCAGAGAGTTTTGAGACCGACTCTTCAGGATTTCTAAAGCCCGCTTTCTCAAGCCCATCTTCTACGCGCATATCCACTTCATAATCTTCAAGACCTAAGTCTTGAAGAGCTAAAGCCAGGCTTTCACGCACGGAAATGTCTTTAGGCGCGTTTTCCAGACGATCATCCTGGGCCAAATAGTCGACCTTTAAGCCGCGGCGAACGGACAAGACGCCGCTATCGGAGCGCTCGATGCCGGCTAAAATTTTAAGGAGAGTAGATTTCCCCGCGCCGTTTGGGCCGATGAGCCCCGTCCGCTCGCCCTTGAAAAGCCCGAAGGTTAAATTCTCGAAAAGAGGCCGCGCCCCGAAGCTTTTGGAAAGATTTTGGCAACTAAGAAATATATCCACGCCAGCAATTATCGCATTTCTCGTTAGCAATAGGGACTGAGCGAGCTCTGACGAGCATGCCAATTGAGCGAATCAATCGGCCCGGAAAATCTTAGGAAAAACTTTTACGCTTTTTTGTTTTCCTCGACAAACTTGCGGATATCCTCGATGTGCTCAAGGACAAGGGCCGCTTTACTGAGGCCAAACTGAAACGGGTATTTGTCCTCGGCATTCCGCTTGAGGATAATCATTTTGTTGCCCTTGAACTCTCCGTATTCAACCATTCCCATAATCGCCTCCTGAAATTAACGTCTTTTTAAAAAAGAGAAAAGCAAACTCAACAACGCGCTAATAATGAGCGAACTCGTCAACGGGAAAAAGAAGCTAAAATTTCCCCGCCGAATCTGAATATCTCCCGGCAAACGTCCCAGATAAGGGATTTTTCCCGCCAAAAGGAAAACCAGCCCCAACGCGATCAGAGCGCCTCCGGCGAAAATAAGCGAACGCCCTAGGGTATGGGTCATCGAATTATTTTTTTAAGAACCTCCGCCTTCTTTCCGCGCGATATCGCGCCTTAACCCCATTCCCGGAAAAAAAATCCTCGACGCCGTCCGATAGGCTTTCCGGCGAGCCTCTGAAATCTTAGAGGCCGTTCCGACCAAGCTTAAAACCCGTCCGCCAGAAGTCCGCCACTTTCCATCTTGAAAGGCGGTTCCGGAGTGAAAAATTTGGATCTGCCGGTATTTTCGTTCTAACCCCCGAATGAGCCTTCCTATTTTAATTTTTTCCGGGTATCCTTCCGAAACCAAGTTAATACACACCGAAAAATCTTTCCGAACTTTAAGGCGCATTCCTCTTAATCTCTTATGAGAGGCCGCCTCCAAAAACAAGAGAATGTCCGATTCAATGAGCGGCAAAACGGCCTGCGTTTCCGGATCTCCAAAGCGGCAATTAAATTCTAAAACCTTGGGCCCTCTATCCGTCAAGATAAGGCCGCAATATAAAATTCCCCGGTAATCCATTTTTTCTCTCTGAATTCCGCGCAGAACTTTTTTAAAAATAACATCAACTTCTCGTTTTGTCTTGTCGGAAACGAGAGCGGGCGCAAACGCCCCCATGCCGCCGGTATTTGGGCCGCGGTCTCCGTCTTGAAGACGCTTGTGATCGCGGCTAAAGGGAAGAAAGACCAAGGACTCGCCATCGATAAAGGCCATCGCGCTCAATTCCGGACCCCGCAAGAACTCTTCTATGACGACACAACTGCCCGCATCCTTAAATATCTTGTCTTCCATCAATTTCTTGGCGCTTAAGAGAGCCGCCTTTTTATTTTCACAGACAAAAACGCCTTTGCCGCCGGCAAGCCCGCTGGCTTTAACCACCAAGGGCCTCTCGGGAGTTTGAGAGAGATAGCAGGAAAGTTCGTCAAAACTTTCAAAAACCTTGAAATCGGCGGTTGGAATTTTATATTTCGCCATAAACGCCTTTGCAAAGGCCTTGGAAGATTCCAGCCTCGCCGCTTTTTGGGTGGGGCCAAAACAGGCGATTTTTCTTTTCTTAAGCTCATCGGCGACCCCGGCCGCCAAGGGAGCTTCGGGACCGACGACAACCAAGGAAATTTTATTTTTCTCGGAAAAATGGGCGATCTCAGACGGATTTAAAAGGTTAAGACTCACGCACGTAGCCACGCGAGAAATTGCGTCAGATCCCGGCGCGCAAAAAAGCGTTTCCAATTGAGAACTTCGGGATATTTTTTCGCAAAGAGCGTGTTCCCTGCCTCCGGAACCCAAGACCATTACCTTCAACGCTCAATGCCCCCTTTCCCGGCCGCAACCCGTATCTGATCGGGAGCCGAAGTCGGATAATTTTTAGTAAAGCAGGCATCGCAAAAATGGGCGCCTCCGGCGGCGCCGAGCATCGCTTCCAAACTGAGATAGTGAAGGCTGTCGACTCCAATAAATTGGCGGATTTCATCTAAATTGCGCTGATTGGCGATCAAGGCTTCGGATTGAGGCGTGTCAATTCCATAATAACAGGAAGAAATAATCGGGGGACTGGTAATTCCCATGTGAATTTCTCGCGCTCCCGCCTCTCTTAGACTCTGGGCGATTTTGCGGGAAGTGGTTCCGCGGACAATTGAATCGTCAATCAAGACTATTTTTTTGCCTTTAAGAGCTTCTTTAACCGGACTTAATTTCAAATCGACCGCGATCTCTCTGAGAGCTTGGCTGGGACGGATAAAGGTTCGGCTGATATAGTGGCTGCGCACAAGCCCAACCTCAAAAGGAATCTTGGATTCTCTTGAAAATCCAAGCGCCGCCGGCACTCCGGAATCGGGAACCGGCATCACGATATCCGCTTGAATTCCTTTCATTTCTTGCGCTAGAGCCCGCCCCAAGGCTTGCCGGACAGCTTGAACCCCTTTTCCAAAGACCAATGAATCGGGCCGGGAAAAATAGACCAGCTCAAATACGCAGCGCGAAACGGCTTTGCGAATTGGAATTTTTACGCTCTTTAAAACCCCTTGTTTGATAAAAACGATCTCCCCGGGTTCGATTTCCCGGATATAAGAGGCCTTAATCAAGGACAAGGCGGTCGTCTCGGAACTGACGACATATGAATCGCCCAATTTCCCAAGGACCAAGGGGCGAAACCCGTGGGGATCCCGGCAGGCAATCATCTGATCTGCGGTTAAAATCACCAAAGAATAAGCCCCCTCGATTGCCTTAAGGGCTTCTATCAGCGATTGTTCAAAATCTCCCCTCCCATGAGCGATTAAATGTAGAATCGCCTCGGAATCGGTCGAGGAATGAAAAATCGCTCCGCGGTCTTCCAAATTTTTTCTGATGTTTGAGGCATTGGTGAGATTTCCGTTGTGTCCCAGGGCTAAAACCCCGTGCCTGGTTTTAGACACCAGGGGCTGCGCGTTTTTAATATGGCTAGAGCCGGTGGTCGAATAACGCACATGCCCGATGGCCGAAACCCCGCTTAGTTTTTCAATTCGTTTTTCCGAAAAAACATCGGAAGTAATTCCCATCCCGGTATGAAAATTGATATTCCCGTTGAGGGCGGAGGCGATTCCGGCCGACTCTTGCCCGCGGTGTTGAAGGGCAAAAAGGCTTAGGTAGGTTAAATGCGCCGAGTCCGGATGATTTTCAATGCCAAAAATTCCGCACATGGGAAAATTTTAGCCCCGGCAATAGTCGACCGCGTTTTTTAAAATAGCCATGCCAAAGGCCTGTTTTTGAAAAGTCTGTCTGGTCCAATTGGGATGCTGGTAATTTTTCGTGTATCTTTCCGGGTGGGGCATCATTCCCAGGCAATTGCCCTCCGGATTAGTCAAAGCCGCGATATTAAAAACCGAACCGTTGGGGTTGGCCGGATAGGGCGCGATTTTTCCGTCATCTGAAACATATTGCATCGCAATTGAGCGATTGCGTTTTAAATCTTCAAGCTGTTTGGGGCTTCTCAAGACTAATTTCCCCTCCCCATGGGCCACCGGAAGTTCAATCATCTCCGGAAGCCCCCTAAAAAACAAAGAGGGATTCTGGGTGTTGATGCGCAAATGCACCCAGCGATTTTCAAAACGCCCGGAATCATTGGTAATTAAGCTCGCGCTCTGCTCGCAAGAAGGCGAAAACGGCAATATTCCCGCCTTGACCAATACCTGAAACCCGTTACAGATTCCGATGACTGGGCGCCCCATCCGGATGAAATTTTTAAGATCGCCAATATGGAGTTTGACTTGCGCCGCCAGAATTTTACCGGCCGAGATTTCATCCCCGTAAGAAAAGCCGCCTGGAAGAACGAAGATATCGTAATCCAAAAGACGGACGCGTTTTTCTTTAAACAAGTGAAGTCCGATAATTTCGGGCTTGGCCCCCAAATCAGAAAAAGCGTTGGAAGTTTCAACGGCGCAATTGGTTCCCGGCGCGGATAAAATCAAAACCTTGGACGCTTTCACGATAAAACCGTCCTCTGCCATGCCGCCTTAAACGGAGTCACCGACTCTTCAAACAGGACCAGTCCATCTAATCCGATAATTTTAATAATGGGATTTGCGAGGCTAGTCCCAATTTTTTTAATGCAAGATCCCTTGACGCATTTAATAAAAGCCGCTTCATTCTCGGGTTTGACTTCCAACAAAATCCGGCTGGGAGTCTCGGAAAACAGCAAAACATCGGTTGAATAAATAGGCTTCTGCTTGGGAATGGCGTCCAAATCGAGCATCGCCCCAAATTCTCCCGAGAAAGCCATCTCGGTCAAGGCCGCCAAAAGCCCGCCCTCGGATAAATCATGGGCGGAGGCGACTAATCCTTTGGAAATCGCCTTGGAAACTGAGGCAAAATTTCTTTTGGCGCAGCGAGCGTCCACGCGCGGAACAGTTCCCCCGGAGATCCCGTTTAATTCGTTGTAAAGAGATCCGCCCATATCTTCCCCGGTTTGACCGACGATATAAAGCGAGTTTCCCGGGCCTTTCATATCCATCGTAATGGCCTTTTCGATATTGGGAATCGGGGCAATCGAGGAAATAAGAAGGGTTCCTGGAACAGAAACTGTTTTCCCAAAAGCGTCTTTTGACTCATTATAAAGACTGTCTTTTCCGGAAATAAAGGGAATCTGAAATCCTAAAGACGCATCGCGGCAACCCAAGGCCGCTCGCACCAGCGAACCCAAAACCTGGGGATTCTCGGGATTGCCCCAACAAAAATTATCCAAAAACGCGGCCCGTGAAATATCGGCCCCCACGCAAAGAATGTTCCGAAGAGCTTCATCGGCGCAAAGCCAGGCCATTAAATAAGGATCCAATTTTCCCGAAGCCGGGTTGAGACCATGGCCGACGGTAAAACCGGACAAATCCGAAGTGTCTCCGGTCGCCGCCTGCGGCCAGATCACGCAAGCGTCTCCAGGGCCGTCATGCCGCGCCCCCTGAAGCGGCTTAATCACGGTGCCGCCTTGAACTTCGTGATCATATTGCCGAATCAACCACTCGCGGCTGCAAACGTTTAAATGTGACAAAATGTCCTTGAGCTGTTCCGGCAAGGATTTAGCCGGGCGCGGAGTTCGGGATTCCGACAGCTTGACCGGGTTATAGACGGCCTTTTTTTCCTCTATAGGAAGCCCGTTGTTGAGAAATTTAAGCGAGAGATTAACCAAGTTTTGCCCGTTCCAGGAAACCTCAATGCGGCCGGTTTTGACGAATTCGCCGATCACGCGAATTTTGACTCCTTCATCGGCAAAAACTTTTTCAAAAGCCTTTAAATTCGAGGGAGAAACGGCAAAAACCATCCGCTCCTGAGATTCCGAAACCCAGATTTCCCAAGGCTCCATATCGGAAGCCTTGAGAATTTCTTTTTCAAGAAAAACGCGAGCTCCGATAATATCTGCCATTTCGGTGACAGCCGAGGAAAAGCCCCCCGCCCCGCAATCGGTGACCGAACGGTATAGTTTCTGGTCCCGGGCTTTTAAAAGCGCTTCCATGACGCGTTTTTCATTGAGCGGATGTCCAATTTGAACCGCAGTCGAGTGATCATCGCCGTTTAAATTGGCGGAGGAAAAGGTAGCGCCGTGAAGCCCGTCTTTGCCGGTCAACCCTCCGGCGGCCACAATTAAATCTCCCGGGCGGATTTCCTTTTTGACCGCTTGCGCCGGCAAAACCCCGACGCAACCGACAAAAACAAGGGGGTTTAAGGCGTATCCATCGTCAAAATAAAGCCCACCAGCCGCCGTCGGAATTCCCATCCGGTTTCCGTAATCCCTGACTCCGGCGACAAGACCGCGTAAAATTCTCTCCGCGGAAAGAGCGGAAGGCGGCAAGGGCAATTTTTTATTCGGGGGAGCCACGCAAAAAATATCGGTCGATAAAACCGGTTTCGCGCCAAGCCCGGCGGCCAAAACATCTCGAATGACCCCGCCAAGACCCGTTTCCGCTCCGCCTTTTGGCTCAATGGCGCAAGGATGATTATGGGTTTCGACTTTAAAAGCCAATGCCCATTTGCCTTTATTTCCGAAGCTGACGATTCCGGCGTTGTCTTTAAAAACAGACAGGCACCAAGGCTTTTTAGTCTGGCGGGTAGCCCGCGCGATGGTTTCCTCAAAAAGATTTTTGATTAAAACGGTTTTAGAGCCTTCCTGATAGCGAATGGGAGACTTAAAGGTTTTATGCCGGCAATGCTCCGACCAACTTTGGGCGATGGTCTCCATTTCCGCGCGAGTGGGATTTCTTTTAAGGGACTTAAAATGCGCCTGAATGGTTAAAATTTCTTTTTCATTTAAAGACCAAAGATTCTGAACGCTCAAATTCATCAATCCCTTGGGGGCCAAGGAATTAAAATCAGCCATCTCCTGGGAAGACTTAACCGCGCTTTCTATTTTCTCTGTCATGAACAAGCCGTCACTGAATAAAGGTGAATGATTGGATTTAAAAGACATTTCGCGGCCGCCGCTTCAATCTGGGGTTTGCCGCATTTAGATTCAATTTTATAGACCGAAGCGACGCGAACAAAATCCGGGGCGGGAAAACCCATTTCAATCATCGCGTTTTTAATGGTATCGGCCTCCGGATCTAAAACCGTGGGTTTGAGCCTGACCTCAATTTTCCAAAAAGGACCCTGGCTTGAAGGCATTTGAGACACAATGCGAAAGTCCTCGATAATCTGATCGCAAAGCAGATCCCGGCTTAAGCGATTGATATGAGTAACGGTAAAATTTCCACGAATTTCGTAGAGGCGGCTTCTGCGCACCCGCACGACGGAAGGCGCTCCAGAGGCTTTCAAAAGAGACGCCGTGGACAAAGATTCCGCATCGCCATATTCTGATTTAAGTGAAACCTCTATTTTATGTGTCGCCGCCGCAATCATTAGGACTTGAGCATCTTTAAAAATTGAAGATATCGGCTTTGGGTTTGTTCGACAATTTCTCGCGGAAGAATAGGCGGCGGCGAGTTTTTATCCCAGCCTGTTTTGTCTAAATAATCCCGAACGAATTGTTTGTCGAAACTGGACGGAGACGAACCGGGCCGGTAAAGGCTGGCGTCCCAAAAGCGAGAAGAATCCGGCGTCAGCATCTCATCAATGACCATCAGTTCAGAGCCGACAAAACCAAACTCGAATTTAGTGTCGGCCAAAATGAACCCGTGGGATCTGGAATAACCGGAGGCAAACTCGTAAATTTGAAGAGTCGCCTTTTTAAGCTTTGAGGCGGTTTCAGACCCGACCAGGGATTTAAGCTCTTCAAAAGAAATATTCTGATCATGCCCTTTTTCGGCCTTGGTAGAAGGAGTAAACAAGGGATGGGGAAGAATAGAAGCTTCCAGCAAGCCCTCCGGCAAAACTTCTCCGCACACCGAGCGGGATTTCTTATATTCCTTAAAACCAGAGCCGGCCAAATAGCCGCGGGCGATACATTCGGCATCGACGCGCCTGGCTTTTTTGACCAGCATCGTTCGCCCTTCCAGATTTTCCCACAAAGCCTGGGCGCTTAAAGGCATTTGTTTTTTAATCTCTTGAAGGTCCGCCGTGATCAGGTGATTGGGAATTATCTTTTTCGTCAAATCAAACCACAAGAGGCTTGCCTCGGTTAAAATCTTTCCCTTACCCGAAATCGGGGTTTCCAAAACCCAATCAAAAGCGGAGAGGCGATCGGTGGAGACAATCAAAAGCTTGTCCCCCAAATCATAAACGTCCCGGACCTTGCCTCTCCTCAATAAGGGAATTCCCGTCACCTCTAAGAGATCCGCGCTCAAGGTCTTCATTCCCATTCAATGGTCGCCGGTGGCTTTGAGGTAATGTCATAGACCACCCGGTTAATTCCTTTCACTTCCCGCGTAATTCGGTCGGAAACGCGGCGAAGCAAATTTTCCGGCAAACGCGCCCACTCCGCCGTCATCCCGTCGACACTGGTCACCGAGCGAAGAACGACGGCGTTTTGATAGCTTCTTGAATCTCCCATAACCCCGACAGTCCTGACCGGCAATAGAACCGCAAGAGCCTGCCAGACCTGCGAATAATATCCCGCCTTCTTAAGTTCATCGACAAAGATGGCGTCGGTATTGCGGAGAACCTCAAGCCTGTCTTGATTAACTTCGCCAATAATTCTCACCGCAAGCCCGGGGCCCGGAAAAGGATGGGCCAATAAAATCTCATCTGGAATCTGAAGCTCCGCGCCCAAGCGCCGGGCCTCATCTTTAAAAAGAAAACGCAAGGGCTCAATTAACTTTAAGCTCATTTTTTTAGGCAAGCCGCCGACATTGTGATGACTCTTAATCGCAGAGGACGGACCGCTGACGGGAGAAGACTCGATGACATCCGGGTACAAGGTCCCCTGGGCCAGAAAAGCCGCGGATTTAATCTGGCGGGCCTCTTTTTCAAAGACATCGATAAAAGTTTTTCCGATCACCTTTCGCTTTTTCTCCGGATCGCTGACGCCTTTAAGGCGCTTAAGAAAAAGCTTGGAAGCGTCGATAATTTTGACATTGATGCCCAAGGATTTTCCCAAAACCGTTTCCACTCGTTCTCTTTCGCCCAAACGCAAAAGCCCGGTATCGACAAAAAATGCGTGGAGCCTGGAACCGATCGCTTTGTTGATTAAAGCCGCCACCACCGCGCTATCAACCCCTCCAGAAACGGCACAGACGACACTGGACTTGCCTACCTGAGACTGAATCTGGGAAATAGCTTCCTTTAAAACGTAAGAAACCGTCCAATGAGATTTGATGCCGCAAATATTACGCGCGAAATTTTCGAGAATTTTCCCGCCTTGGCTGGTATGGGCGACCTCCGGATGAAATTGAAGCCCGTAAATTTTCTTTTTCTCGTCTTCAATGGCCGCGATTGGACAATCTTCCGTTTCGGCGATAATCTTAAATCCATTCCCCAAACTCTCGACGCTGTCGCCGTGGCTCATCCAAACCCTAAACAAGCCAGAAACCCCGCTAAAAATCGCGCTTTCTTTAAGAGGCCGCACTTCCGCCTCGCCGTATTCCCTGTTATTTGAGGGTCTCACCTTCCCGCCATGCTCATGAACCAAAAGTTGCATCCCGTAACAAATACCCAAGACGGGAATCCCCAATGAAAAAAGGTCGGCGGAAGTTTTCGGAGCGTTTTTATCCATAACCCCGGAGGGCCCGCCGGAGAGAATGATGCCCTTAGGAGCTATTTCGGAAATTTTTTCCTTGGAGATGGAAAAAGGGACGATCTCGCTAAAGACCTCCAGTTCCCGCAAACGCCTCGCCAGCAGCTGAGTGTATTGGCTTCCGAAATCGAGGATGAGAATTTTTTCCGAAGGTCTCACCCCTTGAACGGTCTCCAAGGATCGGCCTCTCATTTCCCCATCCCGATTCTCTGGGTTCTTTGAAAGATTTTTCCTTCAGTCCGAATCGCTGGGGCGATGATGATTTCGGCGGACTGCATTTCTCTAATATTGGAAGCCCCAAGAGAACCCATGCAGGTTCTCAAAGCCCCCACCAAATTCTGGGATCCATCGTCTAAACGCGAAGGACCGTATAAAATTTCTTCAAGGCTGCCGGTGACTCCCACCTGAATCCGCGTTCCCCGCGGAAGATTCTGATGCGGAGTCGCCATTCCCCAATGAAAACCTTGGCCCGGAGCTTCTTTGGAGCGGGCAAAGGCCGACCCCACCATCACTCCATCGGCTCCGCAGGCGACGGCCTTGCAGATATCCCCGCCGGAAGACATTCCACCATCGGTGATGATAGGAACGTAGCGCCCTGTCCTCTTATAATAATAGTCTCGAGCGGCGGCGCAATCAACAGTCGCGGTAACCTGGGGAACGCCCAAACCCAAAACCCCCCGAGTCGTACACGCGGCCCCGGGGCCCACCCCAATCAAAAGTCCGGAAACCCCGGTATCCATCAATTCCGAAGCCACCGAATGAGTCACGCAATTTCCCACCACAACTGGAATCTTCATTTTTTTGCAGAAAGAAGCGATATTAAACGGCGTGTATTTTTTGGCTTGATGTCTGACCGTGGTCACCGTTGACTGAACGACAAAAAGATCGCACCCCGCTTCTTGGGCGATGAGGCCGTATTCGTCGGCGTTTTGAGGAATGGTGGAAACCGCGCAGGGAACCTTAGCGGCCTTAATTTCGGAAACTCGCTTGGCGATCAGCTCTTTTTTAACCGGCTTTTGATAAATTTCCTGAACGAGTCCCGTGGCCTCCTCAGGGCTTGCCTGCGCGATTTGATTCAAAACTTCGCGGGGATTTTCATAGCGGGTATTGACCCCGTCTAAATTCAGAACTCCCAGCCCGCCTTGCTTTCCCATGGCAATGGCAAAGGCCACGTCGACAACGCCATCCATGGCGGAAGCAAGAAAAGGGATTTCGAGGTTGATGGGGCCGATAGACAAGCGCGTATCCACCTCGTCCGGGTTAATCGTCAAGTCTCCAGGGACCAGAGCTATTTCGTCAAATCCATAAGCCCGCCGGGCCTGCCTGTCTCGTCCAATAAAAAAAGACATTGCCACCTCCCTTCGAGAGATATGATACAAAATACCTAGACGCGAAGAAACCGGTTTTTTGTATCATAACCGAAGGAGACTCTATGAATCGCTTGAGCGGACTTTTAACGACCTTATTTCTATCCTCGGCCCTGGCCTTCTCTTTTTCTGGCTGCGGAACCTTGATTGACCCAGGACACGAGGGACTTCGCCAATTGGTTTTTCGCGAGCACTCGCTTCAAAAAGAGCCCTTAACCGACGGTTTTTATTGGCATTTCCCCTGGAACAATATCTTTGTCTATAAAACGACCTGGCAAAGCCGCACCGAAGAAGTGCATGTTTTAACCGAGGAAGCCCTTCATATTCTCGTTCGCGTCACGGTCACCTATCGCCCAAAAACGGCAGATCTCTACCAATTAGCTCAAACCATCGGCCCTCATTATTACAGCCAGGTCATCCGCCCGCCGTTTGTGACCATTACGCGAACGGAATTTGCCTGGCACAAGCACAACCGTTTAGGGCAAGATTCTCCAATTATAGAATCTGACATTCTAAAAAAACTGGAAGCGGCCTTGTCCGATATGCCCATCGTGATCTCCCGCGTCTCAATTGACCATATCGAATACGACCGACAGGTCACCGACGCGATATCGGATAAAATTGCAACCCATCAGAAAGCGGAGCAAAAAGTTTACGACGAAGATATCGCCAAGGAAAATGCGGATATCGCCCGCACCAACGCCGAAGGCCAGGCCGATGCCGAAGATATTCAAGCGAGCGGAGACGCCAAGGCGATTCTAGTCAAGGCCAAGGCCAAGGCTCAAGCCCAAATGGAAATTTCAAAAACCTTGACCAAGCAATATATCGAGCTTAAAGCCTTCGATAACCCCGCGACCCGCTACTATTTCGTCCCCCTTGGCAAAGACGGCCTGCCGCTGATTATCAACACCGGCTCTTCCAACACCAACTTCAATTCCGGAACCAAATAGCAAGACTCAATGAAAACAATCCTTCTTTTAGTCGCTTCCAATGTTTTCATGACTTTCGCTTGGTATGGGCATCTGCGCTACCGCCAAGTTCCCCTTTGGGAAGTCATCTTGATCAGTTGGGGCATCGCTTTTTTCGAATATTGCTTTCAAGTGCCGGCCAATCGCATCGGCTACGGCGAATTTTCGGTCGTTCAATTAAAAACCATCCAAGAAGTCATCACCTTGACCGTGTTTTCGGTCTTCGCCACGCTTTACCTAGGAGAAAGACTGCGATGGAACCATTTTGTCGGGTTCTCCTTTTTAATTTTAGCCGCATTTTTCATTTTCCAGCATAAATAAACCCTGGAAAAATCCAATGAACGATTCCGAAAGCCGCCTAGCGGCTCAATTTGATTTAGGCTCGAACATGGTCGTCGAAGCGGCGGCCGGAACCGGGAAGACATCTCTTCTCATTGCGCGGATTCTGTCTTTGACTCTGGCCGGCAATAGCGGAAAAGGATATCCCCTTGAAAACATCGCGGCCTTAACCTTTACCAACAAAGCCGCCGCGGAAATGAAAATACGCCTGGCGCAGCAACTTCATCAAATCGCGACCTCAATTCATCGCCCTGAAGAGGCCCAGCCCACGGCCAAAAAACTCGTTGACTCTTTAAAGGAGCGCTTTTCTCTCTCTGAACAAGCCATTGAAGAAAGAGTTAGTCTGGCTTTAAATCAACTTGAACGAGCCCC
Source organism: bacterium (assembly GCA_021819565.1). Lineage (GTDB taxonomy): Bacteria > Elusimicrobiota > Elusimicrobia > UBA1565 > UBA9628 > JAKAQV01. The sequence goes on from JAKAQV010000001.1 coordinate 28,221, forward strand.
CATAGAAACTTTTCACTCCTTTGTCGCGCGGATTCTAAGGCTCTATCCCCTAGATGCCGGGCTTTCCCCGAGTTTTGAGATCGATGAGGGACGAAATTTTAACCGAATTTTTGAATCGGAATGGGAAGAATGGCTGGACAGTGAACTGGGATCTTCTATGCCGCGAAAAGAAGATTGGCTTCAGATTCTTAAATTCGTCACGATTAAAGATTTAAGAGAATTAGCCAAACAATTGGCTCAAAAAGAAATTCCTCTTGATTTAATTCATCGAACATCCCGGGAAACCGTGGAGAGTTTAAAGTGCCTCTTGGAAAAATTAGAAGAAATCCCTCAGGGAAAGCCTCCCCCTAAAAGCAAGACATTTCTGGATAAATTTTCTGATTTAAAAAACCAAATTCGGGCACTCACTCAAATTCCGGAGACGAAAAAATCAGATACGGATCTATTGAAAAACTGGACTCCCCCTGAAACAGGAACTTTTTGGCCTCAATGGCCCAAAGCGTGGGGAGAGGACGAGGAGGAAAAAGCGATTTATAAACGCGCCCAAAAAATAGCGGAATACTCCTCTCCCGAAAAACACGCCTTGGTGGAAAAAGCGACCAGCCTTTTGGCGCCTTTTTGCGATAAAGTTCTTAACTCGTTTAGAAAAGCCGGTTTTATCTCTTTTGATGGACTCTTAATTGAGGCCCGCAATCTCCTCAAGGACAATCTGAAAATTCGCAACGAAATCAAGCGCCGCTATCATTCGTTGTTGGTGGATGAATTTCAAGACACCGACCCCCTGCAGGGAGAAATTCTATTTTTCCTGGCGGAAGACCTCCATTCAACGGCGCTCGATTGGCAAAAGGTGACCCTGGGCCCGGGCCGAATCTTCGTCGTTGGAGACCCCAAACAGTCGATCTACCGCTTTCGCGGAGCCGACATCGCCGCCTATCAAGATTTTACGCAGAAAATTTTATCCCAGCCGAAATCCAAAGCCTTGTCTCTCAATCTCAATTTTAGAAGCAAGGCCGAAGTTTTACTTCCCATCAATTCTCTATTTTCCAAGACGATGAAAGAAATCAAGGGTCTTCAGGCCGCCCATCAAAATCTTGAAACGACCCAAAGTTTAAGCTCTGATTCCGCCCTTCAAATTATCAAGCTCGGTTTTTCCGGAGATTCGGCTAAATCCCATGATTTTCAAAAAGCCGAGGCGCAATGGATTTGTCAGTGGATTGACGAAAATTGCGGGCCTCAAAAAAAGTTCCGCTATAAAGACGTCGCCGTTCTCTGGCGCACCCAATTGGGAAGCTCTTATTTAATCGAAGCCCTTAAGAGCGCTCAAATCCCTTATGCCGCCCAGCTCAAAAACTCTCTTTATTCTTCCCAAGAGTTTATCGATTTCATGAATCTCATCCGCGTTTTAGACGACCCTGAAGATCAAGTCTCTCTCAATGGAGTTTTAAGATCTCCCCTGACCGACACCAAAGACTCCAATCTTACGGACGGGAAAACCAAGGGAAAAAGCGCAGAGGCCTTGGAAAAAATCCTCAACAATCTTCGCTCTCAATTGGGGCGAATACCTCTGCCCATTTTTTTAGACCGCGTAATTAAAGAAACCGCTCTTCTGCCCATCGCGGCCAAAGCTTACCATGGGGCTCAAGCGGTGTCTAATATTCTCAAAGCCTCCCGTTTAGCCGAGGAAATCGCCAACAAAGAGGGCTTGACCGCTCGGGAAATGATCGAGCGGATCTTGCGGGAAGTTCAATCGGGAGAAGAAGAAGGCGAAAGCCCGCTGGCCGACGATTCTCTTGACTGCGTTCGGTTGTTGACCATCCACAAAGCCAAAGGCCTTGAATTTCCCATCGTCTTTATCCCGCGGATATCCTCGGCGGGGCAATCCAACGAAATTCCCTTTTCTTTGGCGGATTGGAAAACTCAAACGATCGGGTTCTATCTTTCCAAGGCCAAAGCCGCGTCTTTAAACATGGCCTTCCTGAGAATCAACGAAAAAGAACGGCTCAACCATGAGGCCCTCCGTCTTCTTTATGTGGGCCTGACCCGCGCCAAGGAAAAAATATTTCTCATCGGAGACAAGGACTTTTCCCCGGGAGATTATTGCTTCTCCCGATTTTTGTCGGCCGATTTAACGCTCCCCTCCAAAAACATCAATGTCGATGCCTCGTTTTCAAATTCAAATCAAAATCGCCAAAAGCCCACGAGCAAAATTCCAATTGAGCCCGAAAAATGGGCTTTAAAATGGAAAGAGGAGCTTAAACCAAAAAGCCTTGGGCCCCGCCCCTGGTCTTTAACCCCCACTCAAGAGGCAACCCGCCTTTTTGAAGAGGATGATGCGCGTCCCCGGCCAAATCAAGCCGTAGTTTTAGGACAACTTTGCCACGAGGCCTTAAAAATCCTCGATTTCAAAAATCCCGGCGAGATTCGGCCTCTCATCCAGCGCGCCGCGGCTTTCTTATCGCAACTGGCTTTAACCCCGCCGGAACCCAAACTCCTTGAAGAAGCTGAAAGACTCATTCATGACTTTTTAGGTTCATCTTCGGCAAAAGCAATCATCCAATCCGAGATTTTAGGAAGAGAAATTCCGTTTGCCTACCAGGAAAATAATTCCATCATTCGAGGGGCCATCGATCTGGTCTATCAAAATAGGGATCAAACGGTCGTCCTCGATTATAAAACCGGCCCGGCGCCGAAATCTCAAGAGGAAGAAAAAATCGCCTTGAAACGCTACCACCCCCAAGCCCGGGCTTATCTTCAAGCCGTAGAAAAAACCTTGGGAAAAAAAGCGCGCTTTCAGCTTCTTTTCCTGCGCCGACCCGAAAGCCCTATATGGTATAATGAGAAAGACGTTTTTCAGGATTAACTCTATGTTCTATCATCTTATTTTAGCGATTCACGTCTTTGTCTGCGTGCTGATGATTTTGGTGGTGCTCCTCCAGACCGGCCGCGGAGCGGGGCTCGCTCTTTTTGGAAGCTCGGGAGATTCCCTCATTACCACCCCGACCGGATCAAGTTTCATGCGCAATTTAACCGGGGCGCTTGCCGGAGCCTTCGCTTTTACATCCCTTTTTCTCTCTTTGTTGTCGGCCAAAAGCGGAATGTCGAGCGTCACGTCTCGTTTTTCGCTTCCGAGCGCGCCGGCAGCTCAACAGGCCCCCGCTACTCCGCCTGCTTCCACCAAGAAAAAATAATTTCATTTAACGCGCGGGTGGCGGAACTGGCAGACGCGTACGTTTGAGGGGCGTATGCCGCAAGGCGTGAGGGTTCGAGTCCCTCCCCGCGCAAATTTTAATGAGTTTAAAACCCATCTCATTTAGTTGCCGCATCTACGGAATCCTCATCGAAAATAAGAAAGTTTTAATGACGCGAAGCCGTTTTATCGATCGCGAATTCGTCAATTTCCCGGGCGGTGGAGTCGAAATAGGAGAGTCCCCGGAAGACGCCTTAATCAGGGAATATCAGGAAGAAACCGGACTCTCAATTAAGATTGGAAAAATTCTTTTTTCCAGCCAAAAACTCCATTTATCCACTCAAAGGCCGATTCAAATCGTCAGCTCTTTTTGGAGAGTGGAAAAAACGTCGGGAAAGCTCAAGGAAAACGGGAATAACGACGACGTGCTTAAGCTTTTTTGGGCCGAGATTTCTTCAATCCCAAAAGGCGAGATGTTTTCCTCCGATCGGGAGTTTGCCGATCTCTTGCCCGATCTTCTTTCTTCAAGCTGAGAATTTTCCGAACATCCTCGGCAATTTGGCGTTTCAACTCTTCTATCGAGGCAAACTTCTTTTGACCTCGGATTTTTTTAATGAGGGACACCTGAAGCTCGGACCCGTAGAGATTTCCTTTAAAACCCGGGATATAGACTTCAAAAACCCTTTTTTCGCCAGCCACGGTGGGCTTATTGCCCACGCTGACCGCTCCTATATAAACGCGGGAAAGCTTCTCTCCGCGAACCTCGCCCGCATAAACCCCGTCTTTAGGCAAAACGTCCGGGCTGATTTTTAAATTAGCGGTGGGGTATCCCAGTTTGCGCCCGAGTCGATCCCCGGGCACGACGACCCCGCGATAGAGCATCAGAACTTAGTTTTTATTTCCGAAGCGACTTGAAATAGTTTCATCGTTCCGGATTCCAGCAGATTTTTAATGTCTTCAGTCTTTAAGCGTTTTAACGCTTCAAAGTCAATGGCTTCATCCACGGTAAAAGGGCCGATTTTTTCCCGTCTCAAGGTTTGAACAATAGCCCCGCACCCGATCTTAGAGCCTATCGCTTCGGCCAGGGCGCGGACATAGGTGCCACTGGAACAAAACAAACGGTTTTCAATCTCTCCGGTATGGGGATCGTACTTTAAGGCTTCCCAGCGATAAACGGTTGATTTCCTCGGTTTTTCGGGAACAGCGATTCCCTTGCGGGCATAATGGTAAAGCGGTTTTCCCTTGTGCTTGACGGCGGAATAAATCGGGGCGGGCAGGGAAATCTCTCCCAAATATTGGTCAAGAACTCGCTGAATCTCGGGTAATGTCAAGGCGGGGACAGGCCTTTTTTCAAGAACGTGCCCGGTAATATCTCCTGAATCGGTGATCACCCCAAGCTTGATTGTCCCGTAATAAATCTTGTCCAAACCTTGCATATGCGCCTGGAGCTTGCGAGTTCTTCCCGCCAAAATAATCAAAAGTCCGGTCGCGAGAGGATCGAGAGTCCCGCAATGCCCCGCCTTTTCATTTTTTGGAAAAAACCGCCTGAATGCGCTTACCGCATCGTGAGAAGTCCATCCCGCCGGTTTGTCAAATAAAATCATTCCCGCAAGCTCGGGCTTCACTCTTGATTCCTCAAATCATCCAATATTTTATCGATCCGAGAAGCCGTCGCGGGCGTCGCGTCATACTCAAAGATAAGCTCGGGCAAAATGCGAACGCTCCACTTTTGGCTCAGCTTTTGGCGGACATAGGGAGTCGCTCGGACAAGAGCTTTTTGGCAATTTAAGCGCTGGCGCGGGTTTCCCATCACCGAGTAAAAAATTCGCGCGGTCTTAAGATCCCGGGATAAAACAATATCGGTGACGGTGATTAAGCCTGAAAACCCCGGATCCCGAATGGTAGGCAATATGGCGACAATTTCTTTGCGGAGAAGTTCTTGAAGCCGATCGATCCGGGAAAACAAGGCAGGTCAGGCGCTCTCAAGCCGCCGCGTTCGAGATTCTTTCACGAAAATTTCGAGAGTATCGCCTTGTTGATAAGAAACGTTCCCATCAATTTGAATCCCGCATTCGAGATTTTTTTCCACTTCCTTGACGTCATCTTTAAAGCGCTTGAGATTAACGACTTTTCCCTCAAAAACTTTCGCTCCGTTGCGAATAACCCGGGCAAACGCCCCGCGGGAAACCTTTCCTTCCCGAACAAAAGAGCCCGCGACAAAAGCCTTGCCCTTGAGCGGGAAAATTTCCCTGACTTCCGCTTTCCCGACGACTACCTCTACAATTTCGGGAGCCAAAAGCCCTTCCAGCGCCGCTTTGACATCGGCAATCAGATCGTAAATAATTTTATACGAACGGATTTCCACTTCTTCCCGCGCCGCCAGTTCTCGGGCCCGCGCTTCGGAAGAGCTGTTAAATAAGAAGATAATCGCGTTTGAAGCCGAGGCTAAAAGAACATCCGACTCATTAGCGCTCCCCAATCCGGCATGAACGATGCGCACCTGGCATTCCTTGGTCGATAAGCTCTCCAGGGAATCGCGCAGGGCTTGAAGCGAACCCTGAACATCGGCTTTGAGGATAATATTTAAATCCTTGGTCGTCGATCCCAGCTGAGATTTAAGGCTGACCAAGCTGACATGGCGCTGGTGGGCCAAGACCTGCTCGCGGTTGAGCTTTTGTCGCTGTTCCGCGATTTCACGGGCTTCTTTTTCGCTTTTAACGACGCTAAAAATATCCCCGGCCTGAGGCGTTTTCGATAAACCGAGAACCTCCACCGGCGTCGCGGGCTCGGCTTTTTCAAGCCTTTGCCCGTGCTCATCCACAAGGGCTTTAACTTTTCCATGACACAAACCCACTACCAAGGGATCTCCGATATTGAGCACCCCGGACTGAACGAGCAAGGTCGCCACGCTTCCTCTTTGAGGATCCATCTTCGCTTCCAAAACAATGCCGGAAGCCGCGCGATCGTAATTGGCTTTCAAATCCAGAAGCTCGGCTTGCAAGGAAAGCATTTCCAGAAGATGATCGATATTGGTTTTTTTCTTAGCCGAAACGTCGACAAAAATCGTTTTTCCGCCCCATTCCTCCGGATTAAGGCCGTGAAGAGCGAGATCTTGGCGAATCTTTTGCGGGTTCGCCCCGGGAAGATCAATCTTATTGACCGCGACTACGATTGGAACTCCGGCGGCTTTGGCGTGATCGATGGCTTCAATAGTCTGCGGCATAATTCCATCAACCGCGCTGACAACCAAAACGACGATATCGGTGACCTTGGCTCCGCGGGACCGCATCGCGGTAAACGCTTCATGACCCGGAGTATCCAAGAAGACTAAAACGCCCTTAGAGGTCGTGACCTTATACGCTCCGATATGCTGGGTAATCCCTCCCGCTTCTCCGGTCGCGACATTGCTCGATCGAATCGCGTCTAAAAGGGAAGTTTTCCCGTGATCGACATGCCCCATGACCGTAATAATGGGAGGCCGCGATTTTAAATTTTCGGAAGAATCTTTCTGCCCGCGAGCGGTCTCGATTTCTTCTTCTTTATACATCGCCGTCACTTTCAATTCGTAGTTAAATTCCTGGGCGATAATCATCGCGGCGTCAATTTCAAGGCGCTGATTGATGGTGGCAAAAATTCCAAGACTCATCAATTTTTTGATCAACTCGTTGGGAGTGGCTTCCATTTTCTCGGCCAACTCTCGAACCGTGATAATGCTGGGAACTTCCAAAACCTTCAAAGCGGGTTTGGCCTGAACCGCGGGAGAAGCGGCGGGAGCGGAAAGATTGATAGCGGGTTTGGCCGCGGGCTGCGGTTTATGCTGAGGCTTCTGGGAAAAAGGCGGAGCCTTAATGACCGGCCTTGGCTGCACCGGAGGAACCGCCTTTGGGGGAGTCGCCTGAACAGGCGCGATTTTAGGCGGAGCTGAAGCCGGATTTGGTTTGGGAGCCGGCGCAGTCGGGACTGCCGCAGCCGAAGCCTGCGGCGCGCTTTTCTTGGAATCTTCCGCAACAGGCTTAGCCGCCGCGGAAGGGGAATGAACCTGGGATGCCGGAGACGGCGCTGAAGATTGAACAGGTGAAACCGCGGGTTTTTCCTTGGCTACCGGATTGGGAGTTCCCTTAAATCCCGTCGCCGGAGCCAAGCGCGCGACCGAAGGAACCTGCCTGGCGGGCCCGGATTTCCGTTTAAACAAATCAAAAGCTGAGACTAAATGAGACGTCGGTGGAGCAATAGAACCTTCCTCGCTTGAAGCCCTTTCTTCCGCGCGGGCCTTGACGATGGAGGGCTTGGCGGATGTTTTTTTCTTGGCAGAATCCGACTTGGATTTCTTGGCTGATTCTCCCTTCTCCGGAGCGGTTTTTTTGGCGCGGGGAGTTTTAGCGGATTTTTTCTCTTTTTCCGCTTTTTCTTTAGGTTCAGAACTTTTCTTGGCTTTGGAAGGCATGTAATTATAATATCATTTTAGAAAAAAAGAGTGAAAATTTTACCGTCATATGCGATGATCGCAATGGCCCTCATCGATATGTATCGGCGCGCCGCTCCGATCAAATCAAGAGCATTCCGGCCGATCCTCGCGGAGGTCGCAGGAGTTTAATGAAAAGTTCTTCTTCGCCGAAAATTATGCCGATATCAATCATCCATGATGCCAAACATTCCGAGTTTTGAAGCTTCCTCAAACGAGAATGGAAGCAGGGTATGCTCGGTATAGAAAGCGTTTTTAAATCGCGAATGAGCGTCGATTTCGGCTCGGCTCAGATCGGCAACCCTGAGGTTGGCTCGGCTAAGGTCGGCTCCCATAAGCGCCGCTCCGCTCAAATCGGCATACTCAAGGTCGGCGCCCTTCAGGTTCGCGCCGCGTAGATCGGCCTCCAATAAATCGGCGCTATGGAGATCGAGCCCGTGGAAATCCCCGCATTCGCCGTCCATGAGATCATCGGTTTTGTTATAGCCTTGGACGCCCTCTTTGTTCACGCATGTCCCGGTTTTTGGGTCGTAATGAAAGCGATCCATCTCTTTTTGAATTTTCTTGACGAGAGTCTGGGCGTGGGCCGCCTTAAGACAGAATTCCTCGCTGATCTTACACCATTCCGGCCCGACGACTTGCGCCCGTGACGAATGGGCTCCCGCCAGCGAAATAAAGAACATTGAGACAAACCCCAGGACGGCTTTTTTATCGTTTATCATTTGATCCTCCGAAGCGTCTTTACCCTGCAGAGTCATCCTACAAACGATTCATGGGATCGGGCCATAGCAGACGCGTAAAATCGGCATGACGCTAGTATGACGGCAGGAACGTCTCTAGAACCTCGTCAATGATCCGGATTGCCCAATTCGGGAATGATGGGGATTACGCCTTTTTCTCAAGACTCGCTTTGGCTTTCGCGATAATTTTTGTCGCCATCTTATCGCTAATTCCTTCCACCTGGGTCAAGGACTCAACGCTGGATTCCGCAAGCTTATGGACGTCAGCCAAACCCGCGCGAGACAATAAATCCATCGTCTTAGCGCTTAAACCCTCAATTTGAAGAACAGGTCCTTCCTCCGGCTTTTTTTCTATTTGGGACTTAATCTCGATATTCCAACCAATCAACCGGGAAGCCAGATCTAAGTTTTGGCCTTCCTTGCCGATGGCAATCGCGAACTGCGATTCCGGAACAAAAGCGATCGCTTTCTTGGCCGCCGCATCGACGATTTTAACTTGAGAGACCACCGCCGGAGACAAGGCGTTTGAAATCAGCTTCCCAGGTTCATCATTGTGGGCGATTAAATCAATTTTTTCTCCGGCTAGCTCATTCATCAAGCTGCGAATTCGAGAGCCGCGCAATCCCACGCAGGCCCCGACCGGATCAATTTGGGGATCGTTGGATTTCACCAAAACCTTCGCTCTAAAGCCGGGGTCGCGAACGATGGACACAATTGAAATCGTTTTATCTTTAATCTCCGGGACCTCAATCTCAAGCAAGCGCTCCAAGAAAAGAGGGGCCGCCCTGGACAAAAGGATCTGCGGAGATTGAGAGGCCCGGTCAACTCTTAAGATGACGCAGCGAACGCTCATTCCGACGTTGTAGCGCTCGCGGCGAATCTGCTCTCGCATGGGAATTACGCCTTCCACCTTTCCCAAATCTACGACGATCGTGCGCTCGATAAAACGATGGACCGAACCCACGGTCAACTGGCCTTCTTTGGGCTTGAATTCATCGTAAAGCTTATCTCTCTCGGACTCCCGAACCTTTTGGGTCAAAAGCTGTTTCGCGGTCTGGGCCGCGATGCGGGCAAAATCGGCCGCGGGAGCGGGAAAACGAATTTCATCCCCGATCTGTGCGTCGGATTTTATTTTCCGCGCTTCTTCCAAACTCATTTCCATTTCGGAATCAAGGACAGCATCCACCACTTTTTTAACGACGCGCGCTTGAAATTGCGCCGTCTCAGGGTCAATATTGGCCTCAATGACGGCGTTTTTGCCGACATATTTTCTCAACGAGCTGACCACCGCGCTCTCAATCATCTGGAGTATTTCGTTTTTGGGGATGCCCTTATCGCGCTCGATCTGTTCCAAAACAAGTATCAATTCCGATTTAGCCATATTTAAATAGACAGATGGGCGGCTTCGTTGAGGCGAGCCTCTTCAATCGCGCTGATATTGAAAGAGAAAGTTTTTCCCTCGCACTCGAAAGCCACCTGCCCCTCCTGGCATCCCCGAATAATTCCGGAGAAATTTCGACGTCCCTCCAAAGGCTCTTTTAATTGAATCTTGGCGGCCTTGCCGCTAAACCTCTGAAAATCTTTTTCTTTTTTGATAACGCGGTCGATTCCGGGGGAAGATACTTCGAGCACATAAGAAGCCGACAACGCTTTCGAAGAATCAAGCAGACTGCCGATGCGGTCCGAGAAATAGGCACAATCATCCAGAGAAACTCGCGGCGATTTATCGATATAAACCCTCAGAACCCATTGCGAACCTTCCCGGGCATATTCCAAATCCACCAATTCCGCTCCTTCCTGTTCAAGCAGTGGGCTAATCAGCGTCTCAATTTTTGATAGATCCATAATCTGTTCCAAAAGCAAGGCCGCTCGAACTCCCGAGCGGCCTTAAGGCTCGTATTATATGTATTATTGTATCTTATTTTATGGGCGATTTCCCAAGATTTTCGGCGAAATTATAAAGCGCCTCCTTGATGCCCCTCATCAGAGGACCGACATCCTTTTCAAGACGCTCAGTCCTTAGCCCCGCCTTTAAGGGCCGCTTCGCTTTTTGTTTGAGCTCCGAGGTCGGTAATCCTTGAATCAAATTCGGGTCCAATTTAAGAATCCGCGCCGCCTCTCGGGCAAAATCAAGGCGGGAGACAAAATCAGAACCCGCGGCGTGGAAGATTCCGCGCGCGTCTATTTCAAGCAACTTCTCTAAGGCCAAGGCCAAATCAGGGGCATAGGTCGGCGTCGCCCATTGATCGGAAGGGACAAGCATCTTCTCTTTTTGAGAAAGCCTTTTGAGCAACTGCATCGCAAAATTGTTGCCTCCTTCCTGAAAACTATAGACCGTGGTCGTCCGAACCACCAAGTTATTGTCTGAAACTTCTAAAACGGCTTGTTCCCCCTCAAGCTTGCTTTCCCCGTAAACATTGAGGGGACGGGTCTCAGCGTTTTCATCATAAGGGCCGGAAGTTCCGTCAAAAACATAATCAGTAGAAAGAAACACGAGCTTGCCGCCGGGAATTTTTTTCATCTCCCGGGCAATGTCAGCGGGAGATTTTAGATTAATCTGAAAGGCTTTTTCTCGATCGGATTCGCAGCCATCGACATTCGTCATAGCCCCGCAGATAATGGCGATGTCCGGGCGAACGCGAGAAACCACCGCCACAGCTTCTCCTTCTTGGGACAAATCAAGAGGCAGGAGTTCAGAACTCAAGCGAGAAAAACCCGTGCCCATGACCTGATATTTCTCTCCGGAAAAGACCTTAAGACACAAACGCCCTAATTGGCCGGTCGCCCCGATAATTAAAACTTTTTTAGTCCGAGAATTAAACATCGTTTCATTCTAACAAATGATTAAATTTGATAGTATAAAATCGTGCTTTGTCTCCTTCTGTATTTTTTATTTCCCGCCCTAACATCGCCTTTGAAAGCGGGCGCTTTAGGAAGCTCCTCTGACCTCGCCCTCTATTCTCTATGGCCGCAATCTCCCGCTCCTATTCCCCTGCCCAACCCTTGGAACCGACAAGTCCTTCCGGATTTTTCCCCATCCCCCGCAAAAACTTCCGACTCTAAAAGTCCCGCGGTCTTTGTGCGCCTCAAATTAAGCATGAAAACCAAGGAAAGCCTAAAAGATTCTCTGATCGATCTGGGCTCACAAGCGGGGTTTCACCCCGATGCCCGGTTTAATCCCGTGGTAGATGGACCGTCCCAAAAAGCCTTTATCTGGGGATGGATTCTTCCCTCCAATATTAAGCAGGTGGCCAAACTTCCAACGGTCGAGAAAATATCCTTTTCCGATCACAAGCGCGAAGCCATGTCCCCTTCTTCTCAAGAAACCCTCATCGTCGGGCTCGAGGTCAATTCCTCTGTCTCTCAAACCCTGTCGGAGGATCTTCCCCGAATCGTCAAAAATACCGAGTTTAAAGTCCAAAAAACAATCGGATATCAACCCATTCCCCAATCCGATAAAATCGCCATCCTCTTCTTAGGAAAAATTTCGATATCCAATATCGACAAACTTCTCAATCAACGAAATGTCGTGAAGGTATTGCCGCTCATGTCGCAGTCCAAAAGCGTTTCTCTCAGCAAGGTCAAAAACCCATTGCCTCCTGCTGTAAGCGCGGTGGACCAATTAATGTTTTGGGGCGGAGCCGCGGGGCTCTTGATTGGGGGTTGTTTGTTCTATCTGTTAAGACTCATAAGTTCATAATCTTCAATGAAAAGGCGTTTCTCTGCGGCTTTTTTGCTTGGAATCATTCTCGGTCTCGGGGGAGAAACTCTTCTTCTATCAAAAACCGCCTCCGGGAATTTCGCCGATAATTTGAGGAAAGATTTTCGCGTGCTTTTCTTTATGCCGGAAAAATCCTTGCCGCAGACACTTTTAAACGCTCAAAAATCAGTGGGCGAAATACCCGGAACCCAATCCTCCATTTTAATTTCTCCCAAAAAAGCTCTCTCTATTCTCCAAAAAGAAGATCCGGAATTAGCGCAAAATCTTTCTTTCTTGACCGCCAATCCAATAGAGCCAATGATCGAAGCGACTCTAAACAAGGACGGCCTTCTCTCTTTTGAATCCTGGATATCTCAAGCCGCCGCTCTGCAAAAATGGACCGAAATACGCTATCAGCCGGAAGAGCTCAAATCTATTTTAAGACTGGGATTATATCTGCGTTTCCTGACCGTGGCGCTGACCGCTCTTTTATGCCTTTCTTCTCTTCTGCTAGTTTTAGGAGTGCTTTTTCCTCTCATCGTTTTCTCAAAGCGCTCTCCGCATAAGATGCTTGAGCTTCTTTCTCTTAGCGCGAAGACTTTCGGGGTTTGCCTTATCGGCGTTTGTATCGGCGGAATTTTCTCCGCCGCTTTTGCCTGGCCCTTGGGCCGAACCGTAGAGTGGTGGAGGTGGCCCACCCTGTTGACTCAAGCGATCTTCATTCTTCCAACCGCCCTTGCCGGCGCGATTCTATGCGTTTGGTAATCATCTCGTGGCTATTTTTATCTCCCGCCGCCCACGCCAAACCCCTTAGCCGAAAACTGGGCGAGATCAAAAAAGAAATTCTTGAAACCAGAAGGGAAATCCGCCATTACCAAAAAACGGAAATCCGCTTAAAAAAAGATTCTGAATTTCTCAAGCGAAAGCATTTGACCAATCAAAAAATGCTTGAGCGCTTAAACAAACTGGAAACCTCCGTCAAAAACAAGGAGCAGGATCTCGCCCTTCAATTAAAATCCCTGCAAGAGGATTCCAATTTCTGGTCCGAAGAATTGAAAAAAAATATCCGGGCTTATTTTTCCGATATCGAAACCGGTCGAGGATATCAAAGCGTCGATTTTCTTCAGCAGGAACAATTCTTGCGTTTTTCTCTCATCAATGATTCTGTCATGCTCAAGGCGCTCAGCGGAAGCGCTCGAAAGACCGTCCAGGCCAAGCAGAAAACGGATGCGGTCAAAGAGGGAATTATCGCGCAAAGCCAAAAAGCCATCGCCCAAAACAAAAAACTCTCAGCCTCCTTTTCCCGCGAACAATCCCTAATCCAAAGCGTCTCCGAGAAAAAATCCGAGGCGTTAAAAAGAGAAAAGAAATTAGAAGAGTCGGAAAAGGCCCTGACACTCTTATTAAAAAAATTCAACCGACGAAGAAAAACGCGCCCCATCAGAAAAATTTATCGTCCGCGCCCGGTCATAGGCCCCCATTCCCTCTCCTGGCCCGCGCGCGGCAAAGTTATTGATTTCTTTGGAAAGGAGAAAAATCCCGAGCTGGGAACCTGGGTGATTCATCAGGGAATACTCCTTGAAACTTCCCCTCATTCGCCGGTCCATAATGTCGCCCTAGGCCGGGTTATCTTTGCCGGGCCTTTTCGCTCTTATGGACAAATCGTGATTGTCGACTGCGGCCATGAATTTTTCGCCATCTACGGGCATCTCGGGTCCATTCTCGCGAAAACCGGGGAAATGGTGGGGCGAGGACAAATCATTGGGACCAGCTCTTTGAACCCGCGCTCTGGAAATTTATATTTTGAGCTTCGGCAAGGAACGACCGCGCTTAACCCGCTTGGCTGGTTGAAAAAATAATATGATGATAGAGATGATCCGCTTAGACAAAATGAGCCGAACCCTCCTGATTATTTCTTTTTTCGCCGCGACTCTTTGTCTGCCCGCCCAAAGCCAGGTCGTTGTCTCCTCCGCTTCTCAGCAGGGGCTTTCCGGAGACGAGACCTACAAGAAAATTAAAACCTTGGTCGATGTCCTCCATTACATTCGCGAAGACTATGTCGATCCGGTTTCAACCAAGCAATTAATGGACGGAGCTTTATCGGGCATGGTTGACACACTGGATCCTTTCTCTCAATATCTGGGCGTTGAAGCGGCCGGAGAAATGGACACCGAAACCAAGGGGAATTTTGACGGGGTCGGGCTTCAGCTCAATGTCGATGGAGATTGGCTCACGGTCATTACCCCGATCCCGGGAACCCCCGCCTACAGCGCTGGCATCTTGCCGGGAGATCGTTTGTCGGCGGTCAACGGGCAAAGCACCAAGGATGAAACGCTCAATCAGATTCAAAAAGATCTTCGGGGAAAGCCCGGCAGCCAGGTCGCCTTGACGGTGTTGCGAAAAGTTCCGGAGGGAAATTCCGAAATCTGGAAGCCCCTGAATTTTACGGTCGAAAGAAAAAAAATAAAAATAGAAAGCGTTCACTCTCAGATGCTTCCCAATCAGATCGGATATATCCGAATCGTGGAATTTAACGCCAACACCGCCCGAGACACCTTGACGGCTCTTAATTCTTTGAAAAAACAAGGGATGACGAGTCTTATTTTGGATCTCAGAAATAATCCTGGCGGGCTTTTGTCCTCCGCCGTTCAGATTGCCTCATACTTCCTAGCCGGGAAAAAGTTAATCGTCTACACGCAGGGAAGAAAACCCGACGACCGCGAGGAATTTAGAAGCTTTGAGACCGCCCCATTTCCCGATCTTCCGATGATCGTTTTAGTCAACGGCGGATCCGCCTCAGCGGCCGAAATCGTTTCCGGAGCGCTTCAAGACAATCACCGCGCTCTATTGGTCGGCATGCGCACCTATGGAAAAGCCAGTGTCCAATCCATCATCCCGCTCGATGACGGCTCCAGCCTTCGCCTGACGATCGCTCGTTACTATACCCCGTCCGGGCGTTCGATTCAGCGCAACGAGACAAACCACACCGGAGGAATTTTGCCCGACATTATCGTCAAGGTTCCTCCCGATATTGAAGCCAAACTTTACGATCAGTGGGATATGATTTACGCGAAAAATCAAAAACCTCACTCCCTGGTCAAGAAAAAATACCGCGTTCCGGACAAAATTCTCGACCGCGCCGAAGAAATTCTCAAAGCCCGCAGCATTTTAGGAACGCAAGGAAACGCCGCCCCTTGAAAGTTCTGGGAATTGAAACCTCTTGCGATGAAACCTCGGCCGCGGTGGTCGATCAAAAGCGGGGAATTTTGTCGAATGTCGTAATTTCTCAAATCCCTCTTCATCGCCCTTTTCAAGGCGTCGTTCCCGAGTTAGCCTCAAGAGCCCATTTCAAAAAAATCGCGCCGGTCATAGAAGAAGCGTGCCTAAAGGCCGGAATTAAACGGCCGGACGCCGTCGCTTTTACCCAAGGTCCAGGCCTCATGGGATCTCTTCTGGTGGGAAGAGTCGCCGCCGAGACGCTCGGAAGGATTTGGGATTGTCCCGTCATCGGAATTAACCATCTGGAAGGGCATATTTTCGCCGCCGAACTAGAGGGGAAAATTCGTTTTCCGTTATTGGCTCTCATTGTTTCAGGAGGACATACCGATTTAGTTCTAGTTTTTAAGCCCGGCCAATACCGGGTTTTAGGCCGGACCCGCGATGATGCCGCCGGAGAATGCTACGACAAGGTGGCCAAGATATTGGGACTGGGCTATCCCGGCGGCCCCATCATCGACCGACTGGCCAAGACCGGAGACAAGAACTCTATTATTTTTCCGCGTCCCTATCTTGAGGGAACTTTCGATTTTTCTTTTTCGGGGCTTAAGACCGCTCTTCTCTATCACATCAACAAACGCCTTAAAAGGCCGATGAACGCCAAAATTAAAAGCTTGAAAAAGCCGATTTTAACGCCGGGAGAAATTTCAAACATTTGCGCCTCATTTCAAGAAGCCGTCTGCGAAACCCTCGTTCATAAGACTCTGGACGCCGCTCAAAAATTTAAAATCCGCCAAATCGTCGTTGGGGGCGGCGTTTCCGCCAATAGCCGCTTAAGAGAAATGTTTATCGAGAAATGCCAAAATCAACAAATTGCCGTCAGCCTTTCCTCTCTAAAACTCTGCACCGATAATGGCGCGATGATCGCCCAAGTCGCCATTCATAAACTCTCATCAAAAACTAAAAAACGCGCTTTAACCAATAAAAGCGATCCGGCTCTTCCTTTTAAGAATTGGGCTTAGGGCTCGCTACGAACGAAGGGCGTCAGAAATGGACTAATTTTTTGAGCCGGGGCATAGGCTCCATTCCCAAGCCGGATTGGACTTTCGAGAGATCATAAAGACCTTTGCGTCCGATAGACGGCCCTTTCCAGAGTTTTTGAGAAAACCACAGCGGGGTGTCCAAATCCACAAAACTAAAATCTCCCCGGCCGCAGGCAAAATGGGCGGAGGTGGTCATCGCCAAGGCGGTCTCAATATTTCCGCCAATCATCAAAATCTTTCCTTTCTTTCGAGCCAAATCCGCGATTTTAATATTCTCGATGATTCCGCATTTCATGAGCTTGATATTGACGGCGGAAGGAAAAGGGCGGCGAAACAAATTCTGAACGGCTTTAAAGCTATAGGCGGATTCATCCGCGCAGACGGAAACCCCGCCGTATTTTTCGACGTCAAAAAGGCCGTCCAAATCTTCTCTTTTGACCGGCTGCTCGAAAAGAGCCGGCAAAATCCCGCGCTTTTTTAAGCGCATAAGAAAATCAAGGGCCTTTTTTGCGGAATAGCCCTGATTGGCATCGATAATGAGTCTCGCCTTCGGCGCCTCCACAAGAACCGCCAAGACCCGCTTTTCATCCTCATCTAAATCGCATCCCACCTTGATTTTAATTGTCTGAACCCCCAAGCGCGCGATTTTCCGCGCCGCCAGGCGAGATTTCTCCGGCGAAATCAAGGTCACCGTCACATCCGAAAAAACGCTTTTTTTCGCGTCGCCTAAAAAAGACCTTAAAGGGATTTTTTTAAACCGAGTCCAGGCATCCAAGATCGCCATCTGAATGGCCGCTCGCGCGGCCCCGCGCTCCGGCGGCATTCGCGAATCGAGTTTTTTTAAAAAAGCTCCGACATCGGCGATCTCTTTTCCCTCCAAGAATGAAATTTGTTCCGACAGCGCAAGGTAAGTCAAATCTTGACTGTCTCCGTTAAAGGTCGTAGAGGGAGCCCCTTCGCCGTATCCGACAGTTCCGTCTTTAAGACGCACGCGAACTAAGACGTTACTGGTCGCGCTTTGAGATCCCGAGGAAATGGGAAACGGCTCGTTTAAGGGTTCATTGAGTCGCGCGATTGAAACTTGAGAGAGGACGGGGAAATCTCTCATTGGGGAATCAATAGAATCTGCGCCAATTCGCCCAATCTCTCGCTATTTAAATTAAGACCTGCGTTTTGGTAAACCGCCATTAAATTGCGCAAAAGCCGCATTAAAATATGCGAATGAGAGACCGGTCTTAAAACGCTGGGATCATAACTAAACCCATTTTGGGCCAAACGCTTGCGCATCCCAGCGACGTCGAGTGTTTTATTTAAAATCGGGTCCCAAAACAAAGACGGACGCCCGAGTCCGACGATAAAATGGCCTGGAAGCCCAATTCCGAAAGCCGGAATCTTAAGCCGACGCGCCAATATCAAAAAAAGAATGGACAAGCTGAGAGGCGTTCCCCGCCGCATTTCAATGACCCGATTTAAATAATTATTGTCCGGATCGTAATAGTTTTCCTCATTGACGCGAAAACCCATGGCATTGGAGAGAAACGAGTGGAGGCGCTTAAAGGCCGTCATCGAATTTTCAGACGAGGAGATATCGCTTCTAATTTTACCGGCGACATGGTCCAGCCATTTGCGATAGACCTTTTCATCAAGAAGCGGATAGGCAAAGCGCGCGATCAAAAAAGCCCCCTTTTCCAAATCTCTCTTGGCCTCGCTTAAACGCGCGAACTCCTCAAATTCCTTTTTAATCTCTCCAAAGACAATGTCCGAGATAAGCCCTTTGGCCTTTTCAAAAAGCGCGGGATGCGTTCGCTCCAAACCCATTAAATAAGGGAGAATCGGCGCTCCAATTTTAAGGATATGGTCTCGCACCAAGAGGGCGCTGTTGGGGTCCTCGTCTTCAAGAAGCAAGACTAGACTTCTCAAATTGCGCTCTTTTCCGGTTCTTCCCGCGCGCGCCTTTGTTTTCTCCATACTGGATATTGTATCCCCTGCTACTGACTTTTTCAATATGCGATGTTTCCTACAATCTTTGCCGCCTCAATAGAGCCAGAAGCGGCAAGAAGGTTGGATAAAATCTTGCGCCCCTCCGGGTCATGAGTCAAATCATAAACGAAAATGGAGTTCCCCGCGGTAAAAGCGGGCGTTCGCTTTTTAAGCCAGGAAAATACATTCTTATCTGCGAAATAGACCGCCTCAAGATTTGTTTCTGAAATGGCAAAAAAAAGCGGCCCGGATTTTTCCGGAAGGACGGTCCCGTCGCGACGATCGACATTGGAATAAAACGCCAGAGGAAAATAGCGAATTCCTTCATATGAGGGATCCGCCACTCCGAAATAAGAAAGAATAATCGGAGGGTTTCCGCGCTTTTTGAGTTCGCGGCCCAAGTCTTTCAAGCCTTGCCCCCAATCCAAATTCGAATCGGCCAGAAGATGATAACCGCCGCTAGGCCCGCCGGTCAACTCGTTAAAATAAACAAGATAATGAGGGTAGGCCCGGATCACGCTTAGGGACGTCCAAAGCGCCCCCACCGCGAGAGTGGCGGCAAACACCCCTTGGGAAAGACGAAGTTTTAAAGCGGCGACAGAACGCGCCCCCAAAATAATCAAAAAAGGATAAATGGGGAGAATATGGCGATAGCCGATATCCGTTTTAGAAATCAGGGCCGCGATAAAATAAGCCGTCGGGGGCATCAAGAGCCAAATCTCCCGCTCGGACGGTTTTCTTAATGCCAGATAAATCCCCAGCGCGGCGAAAAGAAGGAGAGGAATCGGGGTTTTAACTGCAAGAGCGACCGGAAAAAAATCCCAGAAGCCATTTTGGCTATAGCGGCCCCATAAAAAAGACGGGCGGCCTTGATTGAGCCTTGTCAGCGTTTTAAGAAGCCCGCCCCAATAGAGGGAAAAGCCGCTCAAGCGATAGGAAAACGCAAGAATGAGAGCCGCTAAAAAGACAAAAACGAGAATTTGAGAAATTTTTGGCCGACGCTTGGGAGAGACCCGCGCCTCGGTTAAAAGAGCGCTGACAATGACAATGGGAAGAATAATCATGCTAAATTTCGAAGCCAAAGCCCCGCCAAGGCAAACCCCGGACAAGGCCCAATCCCTCCAAATGCGATTAGGACGGGCAAGAAAAAAACAGGTCAAAAAATAAAAGACGGCGGGCAGCGCATCAGTAGTGGCCAGGGCGAAATTGGAAAAAATCGGCGGACAAAAGGCGAGAAAAAAAGAGGCCGCAAGAAAAGCCGCCTCCCGGCCCAAACTCCAAGACCAGGCTAACGCCGCGGGAAACAAAATTAAAAGAAGGCTGATTAAATTCCAGGTTCGGGCGGAATTAAGCAAACGGGAAGCCTCAACCCGATTTTTATAGATAAATTGATCCGAAAAATTATAAAGCCTCCCAAAATCAGGATTTAAGGTCATGGTCGAAGGATTTAAGAGAAGAAGAGGCAAGGCCCCCCACATTTCCGCCAAGGGCGGATGATCGCGCCAGTTCAGCGGCGGCAGCTGGGTTTTAAGCGCGAGATATCCGCTCGCCAAATGGACCGGCTCGTCATATGTCGCCGAGGAATCTTCAATCTGGGAAATTCCAAAAAATACCGCCGTAAAAAACGCGGATACGGCCGCCAACCCCAGCCCTACGATTTTAGCCTTCGACACGGCTTATTCTATAACTTAAGGAATCTTTTCGTCTTTACATATTGGGACTGGAAAATTTAACAAGCGCCTGTTATACTACGGATAGGTCTATGAGCGAAGTCCTTGTTCTCAATCGTAGCTTTTGCGCCGTCGAGGTCTCCTCTTGGCAGAGGGCCTTGTCTCTCCTTTATTTAGGAAGAGCCTCGGTGGTCGGAGAAGACTATCAAACCCACAATTTTAAAGACTGGTTGGAACTTTCCCGAGTCATTAAAAAAAACCCCGCGGGCTTTGTCAGC
>JAKAQV010000046.1 GCA_021819565.1 bacterium
CGATCTGAATATTAAGCCAAAGAAAACCTACTCAAGAGGAATTTGAAGACATCCTCATCGGCTGGAAAGCGGCTAAAGCGGTAGCCGCTTTTGACATCGGACAAACCGTCGTATCGAAAGAGAAGGCGATCGTCGCGGTGGAAGCGATGGAGGGAACCGATGCCTGCATCATGAGGGCCAAAGAAATCGTCCAAGCCCGCGGAAAAAAACCGCAACTCGTCGTCGTCAAGGTCGCAAAGCCAAAACAAGACCTGCGCTTTGACATTCCAATTATCGGGCTTGAAACTCTCAAGGTCTTTTCCCAGGCTTCTGTTTCCGCTTTAGCCCTTGAGGCTAAGTCCGTGATGATTTTCGACAAGGATCAATTTATCCAAGAAGTGAACCAACAAAAAATCGCGCTCGTTGCTTATCCATCCACGGGCCCCACGGAAAAAAACTATGAACTCAAATAAAATCAAAGTCGCTGTCATCGGCGCCGGCGCCATGGGAAGCCATCACGCCCGGGTTCTCAGCAAAATCCCGGAAGTCGATCTCGTCGCGATAGCGGACCTCAATTTGTGGCGCGCGCAGATCGCCGCATGGAAGGCCAATACCACCCCGGTCCGGAATTATCAGGATGTTTTTTCCCGCGCGGAAGCGGTCGTTATCTCGGTTCCGACCCCGCTCCATTATCAAGTGGGAAAAGAAGCCCTCGAGCGTGGCCTTCATTGCCTCATCGAAAAGCCGCTGGCCTCGTCACTAGACGAAGCCCGAAAGCTTTTGGCTTTGTCCCAAGAAAAAAATCTCGTCCTTCAAGTCGGGCATATCGAGCGCTTTAACCCCGCCGTCCTTGAAGCCGTCAAGCACATCCATGAACCCCGCTTTATCACCGTCGAGCGCTTAGGGCCCTATGATCCGCGAATGTCCCATATCGGAGTCGTCTTGGATCTGATGATCCATGACTTAGACATTTTACTGACCTTGGTCGGTTCCGAAGTCGAATCGATTGAAGCCCTGGGAGCCCATATCTTGTCTGATTACGAGGATATCGCCAACGTCCGCGTGCGATTCAAGACCGGTTGCGTCGCCAATCTCACGGCCAGCCGCATTTCCCTCGCTAAAAGCCGAAAGCTCCGCCTATTTCAAAAAGAAGGTTACATTTCCCTTGATTACGGAAATTCCGATCTTAAAATTTACAAGAAAAAATCCGCCACCATCAAAAGCTTAAAGGACATCGAAATCCTAAGGCCGAAGCTGTCTTCGACCGAGCCGCTCAAAAGCGAACACCTGCATTGGATTAACTGCATCCGAAACAATGTCAAACCCTGGCCTTCGGCGGAGCGAGGCATCGAGGCTTTAAAGCTCGCTTTTCAAATTTCGGAAGAACTGGAGCGCTACCGGGACAACCCCCAGGATTCCCGGAGTTTTATCCCCGATTGGGCCAAGGACGTCGCAAGAATCGCCGGAGTGGTCGGGAAAAACGCGATCAAGGAATAAAAATGAATCTCCCCTCATTTAAGCATTACTCTCAAATTAGACAATTCCTCGCCCAAAGGCTGCCGGACGGGCTTATCCTTTTGAAAGGAGGCAATCCCATTGTCCGCAATGGAGATGTCGAATATCCATTCCGCCAACAATCCGATTTTCTCTATCTCAGCGGCTTTGAAGAGCCGGGAGCCTGGATTCTCATTGATCCCAAACGCAAAAAAGACGTTCTTTTCATTCCCAAGGCCGATGAGCACCATTTAGTTTGGATTGGGACCTTGCCGACCTTGGAAGAATCCCGCAAGCGCTACGGATTTTCAAAAGTATGCTATCAAGACGATCTTAAATCTGAAATTAAAAAATCCTTTAACGGATATCGGAAAATATACGCCCCCAAAGAGGCCAAAGACGAGCTCAAGCATCTGGGGCGGCATTCGATATTTCCCGAGGACTTGCGGGAAGCTTTAGAGGAGCTTAGGGCCGTCAAAATTCCGGGAGAAATAGAATTGTTAAAAGTCTCAAACCGCGTTTCTGGAGACGCCCACATCGAGGTCATGCGCCAAACCCGCCCCGGGCAATATGAATATGAAGCGCAAGCCGTTTTTGAATCGGAATGTCTTAAATCCGGACTTTCTTCCCTGGGATACCCCTCTATTGTCGCGACCGGTAAAAATGCGGCCGTCTTGCATTACAATAAAAACTCGGACAAAATCAAAGACGGGGATCTGGTTTTAATCGACGCGGGAGCGGAATTCCGGGGATATTCCGCCGATATTACACGCACCTTTCCCGCCAATGGACGTTTCACTCGACAACAGCGGGACATTTATTCAATTGTTCTCGAAGCCCAAAAAAAATCAATCTCAAGCGCGCGGCCAGGGGCTTTGTCGGCCGAGCTTCATGTGCTTTCAATGCGGATCATCGCCGAGGGCCTTAAATCCTTGGGGATACTCAAAGGCGAGGTTGACGGCCTAATTGAAAACGGGGCGGTTCGCGTCTTCTATCCTCATGGCCTGACCCATATGTTGGGGCTTGACGTCCACGACGTCATCGGCGGGAAAAAGAGATGCGTCCCCAATCCCACCAAGGTCCCTGTCCGTTTTTCGGCGAAACTCGAAGCCGGATTTGTCATCACGATGGAACCCGGCATTTATTTTATTCGCTTTCTTTTGGAAAACCCGAAAATTCAAGAGAAAATGAAAGCCCAGATTAATTTTAAAGCGGTCAAAAACTTCCTTCATTTTGGCGGCATCCGAATCGAAGATGATATCCTGATTAGGTCTGTCGGCGCGGCTTTAAACCTCACCCATGTCCCCAAGGAAATTAATGACATCGAGAGAATCTGCGCCGAGGGCCGTGAGTTCGAAAACAGAAAAAAACGTTTTTAAGAGGTTTTGGCCTCTCTTTCTTGGGCTCACCCTTTGGGCCGTCCTTTATCTCCCCCACATCAATGATCCGTTTTTGCTCGACGATAGGGGAACCATCGTTCTTAACTCAGAAATAGACCGCCCCATCCCCGGCAAGGAATTTTTTAATTCCCATTATTATTCTTTTTCGGGCGAAGAATCCTGGAGGCCTCTAGCGACATTCAGTTATTACGCCATGGCGAGAATCTTTGGAAAATCTCCCGCGGCGATGCGCTCGCCTCAATGGGCGGCCCATGTTTTGATTGGGTTTATGTTGTTTGCCCTGTCTCTTTCCTTAGGCTTTACCGAATTGGCCGCTTCCTGGGCCGCAGCCCTTTTTTGGACGCAGCCCTCTAACATAGAGACCTTGATGTGCGTCTCATTTAATGAAGAAGTTCTGGTCGCCTTGGGGCTTCTTTTTTTTCTTTTGTGTCATCGCCACAAAAAATATTTTCTCGCCTCTTTGGGCCTTGTCTGGGCGTTTCTTTCAAAAGAAACCGCGATTGTCTTCTTGCCTCTGGTTTTTCTCCATGACTTTTTGACGGATAAGCGATGGAAAGAAAAAACAAAAATTTACGCGTTTTATTTTTTGATAGCGGCGGCGTATCTCGCGATTTATTTTGGCCCCCTCAAGGGCCCCGGGGTTCTTCAAAAACCCGTAGTCTTATCTTTCGGAACACGCTTATTTTTCGCCCTTGCGGGGTTTGAAACGGCCATCCGCATCTTCTTTTTGCCTCTGAGTCTCCGGATTGAATATTTCGCCCTCCCACCCGCTTCCTGGCTTTATGGGGCTCTTGAACTGGGAATGGGGATAGGCCTTTTATCGGCCTGGGCCTATGCCGGATTTTATTTCTGGAAAAAAGATGAAAAGAGAATTGTCTTTTTTCTTTTGTGGCCGCTGGGGTTTCTCGCGCTCACTTCCAATCTGTTTCCGATGGCCGCCCTCAACACCCGCCTTTTGGCCGAGAGATGGCTGTATCTGCCCTTTCTCGGCCTTTCGGTTTTAACCGGAATGGCAATTTATCGCCGCGCTTGGGTTGGAATCCTGGTTTTGATATTCTGGTCTCTCTGCGGATGGGCGCGTCTGAAAGATTGGCAAAGCGGCCCAAGATTATGGTCGAGTCTTGCTCAAATTTACCCCTGGTGCGCCAAGGCCGATGAAGGGCTGGGCGAGTCTTATTTCCAGGAAGGCCATTACCATCTATCTCAAGAGTATTTCAGGCACGCCCTGTGGCTTAGACAAAACCATCGAGATCGGGTTTTAAATTACTATTCAAGCAGAGATCCCAATCAAATTTTGAGATGGAAAAGCCCGAGTCTTTACCGCTGGCTGGGAAGCGTGGATATCGCCTTAGGAGAATTTGAGCGCGCGGACCGCAGGTTTTCTCAGGCAATTGAACTAGATCCCACAGACGGTTATAGTTACGATATCATGACCTATCAATGGGCGGCGAGAGGAGATTGGAAAAAATCGCGGGAGTGGCTGGACAAAGGGCTCAAAGCGGTTCCGCGAGAATCTTTTCTTCTGCGCATCAAGCCCGATATCCGACGCCGTCGCCTGTCTTTTAAGGCAAAATTTTACTGATAAAAACGGAGAGGGAGGGCCGCTTTCTTAAACGGAACCTGGAAGCGGCACTTCCTCGCCTATGCTCGGTCGGATTCCGTCTCCCCCAGCTTCGCTTTCGCTCTGGGGCACCCCAACGTCACCCCGATGAAAATCGGGGTCCAGGTTTTTATTAAAAGTTCTGGATTCCGGCTTACGCCGGAATGACAAGGGAGGTTTTTTCTGTCAGCTTCGAATCCTCTTCTGCTAATTCCGCCCAAAAGCTGGCGGAGAGGGAGGGATTCGAACCCTCGGTACCAGTTTACCCGATACAACGGTTTAGCAAACCGTCGCCTTAAGCCGCTCGGCCACCTCTCCAAAACTAAAAACTACTTATAAAATAATACTAATTTACAATTCGTGCAATTGACTGAAATTCGAGCGTAGTGCCAGCGTAGTGCAGAAAAGCGTCTTGCTCAATGGGCGCGCCACTACCGCGGCCATCGGCTTATCAGCTCGATTAATGATTTGTTTAGCGGTCATATTATCTTTCTCAAGTATACCGTTATTACCTGAAGTTTTCCAGAGGCAAGAATTCGGCACACGACTTCCAGCTCGTTTTTCTCTTCGGTTAGTCCGGCAATAACGCAGCGAACGCCTCGCGGGTCTTTGATCAAGCGTCGGCTTAAGCGAATCCGGGAAAAATGTCCGGATGTTATCCCGCCAAAATGGCGGGATCCTCGATTTGGCTCGGATAGGCGCTTGTCTGAATCCGGACAAAATGTCCGCTTTCTTGTCCGGTTGCGGTAGATTCACTTAAAGCACCTCATACTCAGTGGCTGGTCCTGATCCGGTTTTTTTGGCCATGCCGAGTTCAACGAACCCATTAAGATGTCGTCGTGCGGTACGATTATCGATGTCCATGGCGACCGCATACTGGCTGGATTTGGCTTTGCCCTTCGTGGTCAGCCACTGCCATCCTTTCCGCTCAGCCTTGTTTATCGAATCCAGCACTTCCTGGTTCAGCGCTCGCGAAGGCGCTTCCGAATTTCGATAAAGAGTGAGCGCAAGATAGGGGGCTTCAAAGCTGTACCTGGGCAAGGGCAACCCCTCCTCTTCCGCGTCGGACTTCAAGGTCTTGACTCCTAGGCCGCGTTCTTCAGCCAGTCCCATGTGAGAGAAGACGTAATGCAACCCTGGATTCCGACTCAGCATGGGAGCGTTGAATGATTTCAGTTGTTCTATTGTGATAGGTGGCGGCGGAGCGCCGGGGCTCTTGATCGTGATGGAGTTCTCCGTGACCACGAGTTGGCATTTTGCTCCTTTGATATCGTAATCGCGATGAATGAGGGCATTGATCACGGCTTCGCGCACCATCTCAGAGGGGAGAGCTGGCTGAGTTTGGCGCTGCATATGGCTTCGGTCAATGACGTTGGGCAGTTTATCGCCGAGCCATTTTTCGACTAGATCGGGGATCAGGATCAACGGTTCGTCAAAATCCAAGAGTTCATCTTTGCCATTGGGATAATGAATGGTGGCCAGGAGACCGGCCTGATGAAGAATTGCGCGGGGTTTTTTCCCGAAGAGAAGAAAGCCGAATCCAGTCGGGATCAGTCGACCCTTTTCCTCTTTTAACAGCCCCTGCCGCAGCAGATGGCGATTGAAAGCTTGTGAGCCGATTCTTGTCGTGATTTTGGCCTGAGAACGGTATCGTTTAAGGGCCTCTCCTGAAAAATCCTTAATGGTGGAAACAACCAAAGCGTTTTCAAGCGAAGAAAGCGCGGTTCCTTTTAATTGCTTTGCGCCCCGCACCGCCTTGGCTCGCTGAAGCGCTTGCTTAAGAAAATTTTTGTTTGCCTTCCGGATGACTTCCTGAAGGTCGCGGTCGAACATGTGCACCCTGACGCCAGCATCTTGAAGGAATTTGATCCCCTTGCGGTCTACCTTGGGATCGGGATCCTCAATTCCCACCCAGACCTCCTTGATTCGCGACAACACAATGCGTTCGGTGCAGCTCATTTTCGGAGGATGGTGCGAATCCGGGGCGCAGGGTTCGAGCGTGGCGAATAAGACGGAGCCGTCCAGTTTATTCCCGCGATTTTTTCTTTCTAGGAGCGTGAACTCCGCGTGGTCTCCGTGGCGGAGTTCGCCCCGGCAGGCCGTCTCGATGGCGCCGTCGGGTTTGAAGAGCGCTGCGCCGACAAGCGGACTCGCCTTGTCGTCTTTTCGCGGCTCCGAGACGGACTGGCGCATGACATTGACAGCCAGTTCCATCATTTTCCTCGGGTCAAAACTTTTTTTCATCTTCAGTATTTTAGCAATCTCTCCCGTGTATTATTGGAATGCTTCCTTGCTGCCTTGGCGTCGGCCCCAAGTTCAATATACTAGTGCAACACTTTGAAAAAGGGAAGGCCTGAGTTGTTGGGTGGCGTGGACATTAGCTTAAAGAGGTTCTAGAATAGTTCGCATCGGTTGCGTCTCCATAGAGCGGGCTAAAAATTGAAATTTTTAAATCTCTTTTGCTAGACTCTTCTCATGACAAAATATATTCTACCCACAATAACGCTGTGCGCTTGCGCATTTTTTCTGGCCGCCTGCCATGAGCAAACCAAAAGCCCGTCTCCTAAACCCGGTTCGCCCGCATCTTCTCAAACCCAGACTCCCAATGCCGCCTCGAACAATCCTCTCTTAAATCCCGACATGGACAATCTCAAGGCCCCGGAGACCTATCACGTGCTTTTTACGACGACCAAGGGAGATTTTACCCTTGAAATCCATCGCGACTGGGCTCCCAGCGGAGCGGACCGGTTTTATAATCTCGTCAAAATCGGGTTCTACAATGGAGACGCATTTTTCCGCGTCGTTAAGGGATTCATGGTTCAATTCGGAATCAATGGAGATCCGCAAGTCAACGCGAAATGGTTTAACGCCAAGATCCCGGATGACTTAGCGACCAACCATTCTAATCTACGGGGAACCATTTCCTTTGCCACCGCCGGGCCCAACACCCGCACGACCCAGGTCTTCATCAATTACGGCAACAACACGTTTTTGGATTCAATGGGATTCACTCCTTTCGGGAAAGTATCTCAAGGAATGGACGTGGTTGATTCTCTCTTTAACGGCTACGGGGACGGCCCTCCCTCGGGACCGGGCCCCGATCAAAGCCAAGTTCAACAACAGGGAAACGCCTATCTTAAGGCAGATTTCCCGCATCTGGATTACATTAAAACCGCAGTCATTCAACCTTAGCCAAGCGGTCGTTATTTAGGTTTATTGAAAAACCGTGTATTGGCGCGGAGAAGTAAACGGGCTTTGTTCGCCTAAGAGATCTATCGTCGCCAATCGAAACCAATACTGGCCCGGTTTAAGCCCCAGGCTTTGGATATCGACTTTTTCATCGGAGTCAAAGACCTTGTCTAAAATCGGAGATGAGAAATCGCTCGCGATAGAAACCTGGAGCCGATATCCGGAAATGGGGTTTCCAATGGAGAGGTCCGATATCTCTTTTTGAAGACTGGCGGAAGGCGAAGCGCTAGAGGCTTTTGTCCCTACGCCGGCGCGCGCGCCCAAATTATTTCTCGCGGACATATTTCCAGCCTGGGCTTGGCCCGAAGAATTTTCCTCTACCCCAGGACCAGCCAAAACCGACCCCGACTCTCCGTTTCCAGATGAGCGCAATTTTCGAGAGCCTTGAGCAGGATTTGACATGGCCAATTGTGCCTCGGACTGAAACTCCTTCCAATGCGGAATTTTTTGAGGAACCCCGGCGGACAAACCCGGCGGAACCGTTGTTTCCATGCCCGCCGGAACATCGACGTTTTGCCCTTCGGCACTCACCGTCGCGACTCCGGAAAAAACCCGGACCAAGGTGCTTGCGTCTTCCCTAATTTTAGCCGAATAGACCGTATGCGGAGCCTTGGGCGTGATTGTCGCCGACGGAGTCATTACTTTCGCGTGTCCGATAAAGACGCTTCCGCGTTTAAGAGACACCGAATCCTCCCGTTTTTTCCCGG
Source organism: bacterium (assembly GCA_021819565.1). GTDB lineage: Bacteria > Elusimicrobiota > Elusimicrobia > UBA1565 > UBA9628 > JAKAQV01. The sequence continues at coordinate 8,430 of JAKAQV010000046.1, forward strand.
GCGGAAGAAGGATGACCGCCATCGAATCCGGCTCTAAATCCAATATCTGAGAATCGATAAAAAGCACTTTCGCTTTTGACTCATCCAAGGTCCTCAAGGTATCTTTGGAATAGAGGATTTCTCCCGCATGAGTTTTTTTCCATTGAGCCGTCTCTTGGCGACGAAGCAAAACCTGGTTGACCGAAGAGAGGATTCTCCCGGCCTGAAAAATCTCTTTCATTATTTTTTTAGGAACCTCAAGAGTCATCCCCGGCAGCGCCACCGTCGGATCGTCGGAAGGGAGATGATTATATTTGAGTATTTGATTCCAGTCCTCGGGGTTTTTAAGATAGGTCTGGGCGATCCCCCACAGCGTGTCGCCGGGCTTGACCGTCACCTTTTCAAATCGGACCGACGAAACCGTCTCCGAAAAAGAAGAGAATGCCAGTAGCGAGGCTAGAAAAAAAGTTTTCATGTGGTCGATACCAACACATTTCCCGCGGCATTAAGGGTTAGATTTTTCGGAACCGTAAAATAAAAAGAAGAGCCTTTTCCGAGTTCCGACTCGACCCATATTTTCCCCAAATGGGATTCGACAAAGAAGCGCGATATTGTCAAGCCCAATCCCGTGCCGCCTCTCGCTTTCCCTTCAACCTGCTCGAATTTCAAAAACACTCTTTCCAAATACTCCTTTGGGATTCCCTCGCCGGTATCGGAAACCCCGGCTTTAAAATGATCCCCCATATCTTCAACCGAAAGAGTGATCGTCCCATTCTGTGGCGTATATTTAATCGCGTTTCCAAGAAGGTTGATAAACACCCGCTCGATGAGATCCCCATCGGCCATCGCCGTGCAATCCCCCTGAGACTCGACTTTAACGGAGATTTTCTTCGATTTTGATAGAGAGTCTAAAGTATCGGCCGCGCGCAAAGCGATTTCATGGAGAGAAACCTTCTTTAAATTCAAAGCCAGCTTGCCCGATTCCATCTTGGCGATATCAAGAATATTATTGATCATCCCCATCAAGCGGCGGGAAGAGCGTTGAATTGAGCTTAAAATGGATCTTTGATCTTCCGTTAAATTTCCCGAAATTCCGCTCAAGAGGATTTCTAAAAATCCCATAATGGAACCCAAAGGATTTCTGAGATCATGGGTCACGTAATGGAGAAAATCTTCCTTCATTTTATCCAACTCCCGCTGAAGGGTGATATCTCTTAAAGCCAAAAGAAGTCCAGGCTCTTGCCCCTCCGGCCTTAAAACCTTGCGGGAGATAATCTGAAGGATGATTTTGTTGATGTCTTGGGTCAATTCCACTTCCTTAATTTCAGCACCCTCCCCTGTAGGGCTATGAATCTCCAACAAAGCCTTTTTTAACGCCCCTTCATCCAAGACCTCGACCAAGGAACGGCCCAAGACCTCGCCATTTTTCGGCAAATTTAAGAATTCGACGGCTTGACGATTCATTAAATCAAGCCGTTTTTCTTGGTCCAGAAGAATAATCCCCTCGTCAATCGAGTAAAGAATCGCCTCGGTTTTTTTCTGTTCCGCGATCAGGCGATCGACTTGCAGATCGGCATAGGCCTTTAATTTTTCAGTCATCTGATTAAAAGTTTCAGCCAACTCGCGTAATTCATCTCGAGTGTCTAAATGCACGCGAACGGAAAAATCTCCGGTTGAAACGGAGTGAGCGGCCTGGGTTAAAAATAAAAGAGGCCGCGTAAGCCTTTGGGCTAAAACCATGGCGACTAAAACAGCCAAGAAAGCGACAATAGAAATAAGGCTTATCGCGGTTTTGCGCATCCGCACTTCCGAATTATACGCGTCTAAGCGCTTCTGGAAAATAAGAACCGCCCCCCCGAGAGACTCGACCGGAGCATATGCCCCAACGTAAGAAGTTTGGCCTGATTTAAATTCTCCCGCCCCGACGCTGACAGCCTTGACCGCGGAACGAACCATCGGCCAAGAGGAGAAATTTTTTAATTGGTCTTCCGATAGCTCCGGCGGATAAATCAGCGGTTCGCCCTTAACCCCCGCAAGAACCGCAAACCCAGTTCCGCCGACCCTTTCATCTTTAATCTTATCTGCTAATTTTTGGAGACTGATTTCCACACGCGCGACCACCGTCGGGGCGAGCGGAATATAGAGAACGGCGGCGGGAATTTTAGAAACCCATGCGAAAGCGACTTGGTTTTCTTTCGAAGAAAGCGCCTTAAGAAGTCCCTCTTCTTGTCGGTGTTTTCCCAAATGAGGTTTTAAAAGGAAGGCGGGATTATAGACCTTTAAAAGATCTTCCCCCTTTCGATTGACCAGCGCGATCTCGATGAGATCCGAACTTTGTTCCACCAGTTTCCCAAGAAATTTCTCCTTTTCCCCCCAGTTTTTTTGGCCCTGAAGAGAAATGAGCTCAAAATTAATTTCTTCCTCCTTGGATTTCAGATACTGGTCAATTTCCCCGGCCAAGCTTTCGGCTAGCTTAGTATGAAGCTCCAAAACCGACGACTGAATGCCGCGATGGCTAATTCCGATGAGGCGGTATCCCAAAAATCCGGCGGGGATGAGGCTAACAGCCGCTAAGATCAAGGCGAATTTTCTAAAAAGATTCATTTAAATAGTTAAATCCCCCATAAGGATACGCGCCCCTCATCACATTGTCAAGAGCAGTGTCAGATTACCTAAAAGCTCACGTAGGCCTCTTTCGCCGGGGAGACATATGGGTGAAAACTACTCCCTCGACTTTATTACCTAGGTTGATTTTCTGGGAAATTAATAGAAAGGGTTGACAAAAATGAAAACTCCTGTTATCCTTCGAGGGATCGATATTGAAGGGAGGAAATAGACATGACCCTACGCAGAAAAAATAAGGGAATTTTAGGACACTTTCGCCACAGTTTAAAAATCCGCCGCCACCACGTGAAGAGACATCCGCACAAAAGTATCGACCTCTCGGCCTCGTCTTTTCGAGACATCAATGTCGCCCAATGGGGCTTCTAGTATCGCGGACGCAAGGTTTGCAAGACCGCTTCAAATCTTTCTTTAAAGCGGGGGTTTAAAACGTCCGCGCAAACGGCATAGCGAATCAAGGGTTCGGGCTCGCCTTTTTCATCTTGTCCTAAGAAGTGAACTCCCGCCAGTCCTGTCTTAGAGATCACGGTGCGGTTAAAAGCTTCCGCCAAATTGAAATTGCCGTTCTCGGCCTCTTTCTTGAGATCGACCCCTAAAACGCTTTTGGGAACTTTCCATAAAGTGAAAAACCCCGCCTCTGTTTCACAGGCGGGAACAAGGCCCGCTTTTTTAAATAATGGGATCACGTATTCCAAACGCCGACGATAGAGATCCCGCAATTGCGATAAGACCTTTCGCGCGTTTTCGGGGTCCTGGAAAAATTGCCCGTAAGCCGCCATCATAAAAGGAACAGGCCCGGAATCGGTATTTCCCTTAATCATCAAATAATCGCGCACAAAATCTTTTGAGCCGACAATCGCGCCCAAACGGGCTCCGGGATCGTTAAAGGATTTGCTGACCGAATACATCTCAACCCATTCAAGCTCGGGATAGTCTTTGGCGACAGACGCCAGGGAAACGTGTTTTTCCCCGGCCAGTCCCGCATATGCTCCGTCGTTTGCCAATCTAATTTTATGCTCAAGACAAAAAGAAATGAGTTCAACCCACTCTTCAAAAGAGGCTCCGACAGAGGCGGGATTTCCGGGCCGCACGGTAAAAATAAGCTCCGGTTTTTGATGGCCTAAACGAGAGGCAGATCG
>JAKAQV010000047.1 GCA_021819565.1 bacterium
GATCTATGCCGGTCGCTTCTTCTCCGGCCATTCCGGCCAATGCCGATATCCTCGTTGATTCGAAGGATCAAATTTCCTTTTTTGGAGAAGACGGGGCTTCGTATCTGAAAATTTATGTGGATCATCATTATGCCGGACGCACCGCTATCGCCGCTAAAAGCGCCCTTAAAAAATGGGGAGAAGTTTTAAGTTCCGGGCGGCACCTCCTGCGTTTTGAGAAATGGGATTTGAAGCCTTCGGGCAATTGGCAGACCTTGCTTCCACGCTATCAGCCGCGCCCGCTGTGGATTTCGGTCGATTTGAGTTCCGAAACGCTTGTTTCTCTGATTTTTTATAATCATGAGCTTAAACACTCCTTAACTGTTCAAACTCGCCCGATTCCTAAAACAAAATAAAGGGCGTCGTTTGCCGTTTTCTTCAGAACTGGAATATCATCTGCGATCCAAGCTGAAATGACATGTAATTATTGACCGCCAAGACGGGATTTTGGAGCATGGAAAAAGAGCCGTTGAGAGTCAATCGCAGGTTTTTGGCCAGAGTATAATCGGCATTGGTCGTTATCGAGGTTGTGCGCGTGTCGTTGGCTTGTATGACCGGAGATTGGCTATAGGCGTAGGAAAGAGTGTTGGTCCAGATCAGGCGGTTGACAAAATAGAGGACCTTGTGCATAAATGGAATTTTAAGCCCGCCCGGCATTTCTAGGTCTCCGCGGATAAGGACGCTGGGCGTAATGACGGTCGTATTGTTGGTTTGAATTCCGGTTCCCATAGTCGTCACGTCCCGAGTGTAGGTGGTTTGAGGGGTCCAGGTAAAATCTCCCCACCGGAAACTGGTTTGGATGGTTGCGTCCTGATGGGTGGTTTTTTGCGTGTTGGCATTGACTAAGAGATTGTCCGAGGCTGAGTTGTTATCGTCTATGGTGATAGTCGTATCGAAATAATTGCGGATCAGAGTTCGAATATTGGTTTGAAACTCAGAATCGGTGTTGATGGTTTGCCCCACGTTATTGGTTTTGTGCGCTTGATAGCGGATATCAAGTTGGGTGTTACTCATCCAGCTTTCCGTATAGAGAAGTTTTTCCAACTGTCCCATCGATAGGACCACGTCCGGCAGAGTCGTTTCTATCGTTTCGGATTGCGTGCCGGTAATGTCATTTTTTTGCCTGCTGAGAACCCAGTTGTTGGTAAATGAGAAAGTGCGGAAGGCCGACAATCGACCTTGGAGATTATAAGCCGACAGGGGTTCCCAGCGCTGGGTTGAATTATAGGTGTCTCTTTCGGTTAAACTAGTCAGGGTCGCTCCGACGTTGTGAGGGTTAATCTCGCTGCGAATCCACAGATCTCCGAGATCGTTAAAGTTGGTCGCGACGTTGTTCCAGACATCTCCGTCTTGGAGTTGATAACCATTGATGATAGACAGCGTTCTTAAAAGCCTGTTTTTCGGGAATATCTGCCCAAAATTAAGCGGAATAGAAATCGAGCCGTTGGCCATGCGGCTAATCGCTTTCGTTTGTCCCGGCTGATAAACGACGGTGGACAAAACGACCGGCGCGGCGCCGGCGGTCGGGGTGCTGGTCACCACAAAAGTCGAGATGGTCATATCGGCATTTTCGATAGTGTTGATGGAATAGTTTACCGATGGGGTTAGCCAGGATAGGAGTTTCCAATTAGATGAGAATCCGGCGGTCTGATTGCGGCTAAGCATATAGTTTCCATTGTTGACATCGTTTCCGCCGAGTCCTTGGCTTTGTTGGTTAACGTTTGTCAGTTGGTAGTTCGGGGTAAAAGAGGCTCCTTTCCAGGGAGTCATCGTGAGATTAAGCGCGCCTCCTTCGGTCGTGTCGACGGTATTGGCGGCATTGAGACTTTCCGCCTCGGCGAGATTGGTCGATTGCCCGTAATTTATTTTGTAGACCGAATAAGTTCCGTTAGCGTTGATGTTTCGCGGCAAGAAATCGCTTTGACTGGGAACTGTATATTGCAAGGTTCCCAAGTAGGTGTCGGTGTTATCGGTTCTGTCCAGGGAATCATACTTGATATTATTTTGCGTATAGTTAAACCCAAGATGAGGGATATTGGGCAAATTGAGATTGGCCTGGAAACTGCCGTTGGTCGTCGTTACTTTTCCTGTTTGGAGGATGTTGACGAGGTTTGAGAGGTTTCCGGTTAAGGTTTCATTGGGGGTGTCGGTGATTTGTTGCGAGACGTTAAACGTCATTGGCAGATAAGAGAGTCTCGTGATGTTGAGAAATGCGCTATTTTGCTCGTTAGATTGGTTGGAAACCACCGTAACCGGAGTTTGGAAGTTTTGACTTACCGATCGAGTCTCAAGACCAAAGCTGGCCCAGCCGGGGACAAGGAAATTAGCTTTGATGTCATCGGCGTTGCCGATTCTTGAAATGGGATCGGCCAGATAAATTTCATCCAAATAGACGATTCCACTCGTCGGAGTATTGTCCGGCAAGGCATTGGGGCCGAAATTTGTCCGCCGAATACCGGCGACAATTTCTCCCACTTGCTGCAGGCTCGGAATCCCGGAGCTGACTAGGACAGGCTGGTTGACCAAACCGGGTGGACCTGTAATCGAAACGGATTGCCAGTTATAGGCGATTTGTTGCGAGTTAGTCGCCTGGGTGATGCTAATTTCCGCCCAACCGACAAAATTGAGATTGACGTCGACTTCAAAGAAATTGGTGTTATTTCCAACGCGCAAAAAGAAGGTGTTGTCATTGCAGTCGGCGGAAGGGTCGTTGCAAGTTCCGTTGGCATTGGGATCCTGGGCGTTTCCATAGAGGAGAAAATTAAAAGTGCGGTGTTGGCTGATGTCGATTCCATTGGCGAATATTTCCTCGGTGGTGACGACGGCGCTGGCGTAAGGAACGATGAAATTATTGATGGTCATGCTCGAAAAATCAAGTTCCAAGGATTGCTCTTGCACGTTTTGCGTGTTCGATTGCTGTTGAAGGTTGGAGACGCTGCCGTAAAGTTCATTAAAAACCTGCCCCGCGATGCCTGGTTCGTTGTAGATCGGAATGTATTTGGGATCTTGGACATTGTTAATGGGAGCGGCAAAAAGGCTTTCATTGGCGACCGGGGGGGAATTTGTCGCCGGGTCGGTCGCTTGTCCGGGGAGCCAGGTGTTTCCCACCACGGCGATAGCGGCAAATTGGATAACTCCCTTGCTTGCGCAGGTAACTCCGTTAGCGGTATCGCAGTTTGGATTTTTCCTGACGGAAATTCGCAACTGCCTGATCGCGGTCCACAAACTCGCGGTAGCGCTTGAAATATGGATGGGAATTTGAAAGGTTTGCCAGCAGAGACTGCTGTTGTTTTGGCACTGTGATGAGCCGGATCCAAAATTAATTCCGGTGTTGACCATGTCATGATTAAGGCCGTCGGTAATGCTGGGGAAAACGGAGTTAGTGGGATTGTTGGGATCCGGCACGTATCCAAAATCGCCGCCGGTGAAATCTTGAGAATAAATGACCATCTGGTCCTCGTTAAAGTCTTCGCTGTCTAGAATTCCGTTATTGGCGCCGTATCGCGCCGAAGGAAGTCCCGGGGGAGAGTAAACCCAACCGATATCTTCTCCCGGAGCGAGGACGCCGGTGCAGTCTAGGTCCTCGGTTTTGGCGGCGTGATAGATAATGCGCCCGTCCGGGCAGGTGATGGTCATTCCACCGGTGCTGTCCATGTCGTCGCTGATGCGTCCCAAATGGAAGTCAAGTTGGTTTCCGGAATTGTCGCCAAGGACGGTGACTTCGAGCATGATATCATGCGAAAAATCATTTCCTCCAAGCGAGAACGCGTATCCAAGAGATTCTTCAGTCGAAGCGGGGTCGGAAAAATCATAATTCATCACTAAGACAGGCTGGGTGTTTTGGGGATTGGCTGGGGCGCTAGGGTTAATTTGAAGGGTTGGAACATATCCTAATGCCCAGGTCATTTTGGTCGGATCGGTGGGCTGTCCTCCGGGGTTAGAAGCGATGAACCAATCGAGATTGATCATGTTGGCCGCCGTCTGTTGCGCGATTCCCTCCATGTTGTCGACGATGGCGTAGGGGTTTAAGTTCATATCTTGTTTGCTTTGCGCCACTTCGGCCGATAGGGAGGTAATCTCGAAGTGCTTTCCAAGGTTTATGTCATGAAGATCGGCATTGGCGTCATAGACCAGCAAACTCTGGCTGAGATCGGTGACGTTGGGCGTAATGGGAGATTTGGTTCCTGTTTGATAAAGAACGGTCGAACCAAGCTTAAAATGCGGGTTAAAGTGATAGGAGGCGCGAGCCCCCAATAAAGCCACGTCTCCGGCGGTGCTTCCTCCCGGCGCTTCGACGTCATAGGTGATGTCGATTTGGGAATTCTGTCCGATTCTGCCCGGGTTAAAAAATGTCACGAATCCCGCTTGATAGTCGATGAAATAATCGACATTGCGCGTGTATTTGACGTTATCAACCAAGATGATTTCGCTCATCGGGGTGATATTGGGCTCTAGTTCAAAGGTGGCGAGATGGTAGCTGTATTCGATGTGGAAAGAGCGTTCCGAAATGGGGTTGGGAGAATAGATTTGAGGATCGGGAGTGGCGGAATCAGTCGTTAAGGCAAAGGGCTCGAGCAATTGGAAGTAACCCAGCTGAAATTGGACCTGAATTGTTTGCGGATAAACTTGGGGCGGGTTTAACGACGGGCCGACCACCTGCTGTTGTTGATTGACGACTTGAAGAACGAAATTTCCCTGTCCGTTGTCGGGCACGATTTGGGTTTGCCCGATGTTGTAAAAAGTGAGGAGTTCGCGATCGTAGCCCACTTCGGTCATACTCGAGACGATGGGAATATTGGATTGAGTCTTGATGATCTTTGGGGCATTAAAACAGCCGTTTCCATTGTTGGACGGAGGAGGGGCGTCGATGCAGGGAATCATGCTTGAGCTTGAAGATTCAACGCTGACATTGTTTCCGCTAGCGTCTATGACGCTGACCGCGAGAACGTCTTGGAGAGCAGCTGGGGTTCTCAGGGTCAATATTCCATGGATATAATCGATGGTGTAGTCTTGCCCCGAGTTAAGCTGTACAAATTCCGCCGTCACCGAGGATGTGGTTTGGGCGGCGATATCGTTGACGGTCATCTGCGCGCTGTTGACGTTGACCTGGGATTGATTGAGATTTGCGAGATAAATCTGTTCGCTTCCGGCTTTGAGCGGGAGTCTTGCGGGATTTCCGAAGGTGAGATCGTAATAGGTATTTTGGACGTAGGCGGTGTCTAGGATATTAGTCGTGACGAACTGCGTATTGCCGACAAATTGCTTGGTGTGGGTTAGGCCTTGCGTGCGGCTGCCGATGACGGTGGCTCTAAAACCCTTGTGTTGAACATCGGCCCTGATGCCAAAGACCTGCTTGTCGTAAGAGACAAACTCGGTGGACGGTAGATTGAGGTTGATATCTCCAAAAGCGACATTTCTGACGGTCGAATTTTTGTCGCCGGTATAGGTGACATAAATATCCTGGTGTTGATTGGGGCGAGTATCGTCATAATTGACGTTGACGGCGATATGGGGACCCACCTTTCCCTGCATCCTCAGCTGCATTTGTTGCGTGATGTTGAATGCGGCCGTTGTCTGCGGGCGCCCGGTGATGGCCTGATTTTGAAGGTAACGTTGTTCGTTAAAATTAAATCCAATGACTTTTCTTCCGGTGACGGAAAGGCTGGTTCCGTAATTTGGAAGAGAAAATTCGGGCGGAGGAGGCTTTGGCGGGCCTTTGATTACGATTCCTTCCGGATTAAACTGCGGCTCTGGGGGAAGCACGGGGGGCGGGGTTTCTATCGTGTCCCGGGCTTGGATAAATTTTTCTTTTGTGTAGACAAAGGGATGAATATTCTCCTCGAATTTGAAGAAATTCGCGGTTTCATTTTCTTCTGTTGAAACGATGGGAATTTCCAAGAGATGATCGGGATCGGGGCGATCTAAAAGCAGAAACTTGTGGGACGAAATGAGAAGAAGAAGCGACTTGGGAGGATTAAGCGCCCTTTTTTCTTGTTTCAGTTTTCGATGTTGGGCCTTGGCTTGAGCGGCGAAATCGGGGTCATAAGGCATTGAAAACTGGGCATGGAGAAAACGCGGAAGCGCCAGAAGCGAGAGGGCCGCTAATAAATAAAATAAAGTCTTTCGCGTTTTCAAAATAATAATACCTGTCTTACTGAATTGTAAGAGAAGCGTGTTACAAAGGGATGTTCAAATGAGATCGATTTTGGAGTCACGGCAAAAGGCGGGTTTTGAGCGAAAAAGGGGCTCTTCCCGGGTATCGGGAGGCATAACCCCTTCCTCTTGGGCGGGGCCCAAGTTTTTTGCGTGTTCATTTGTTTCGGCAACCTGACAATCCTTTCGGACTCAGGGCTTTGCGTCCCCGTCTTTGGACGGGTTTGCCTTTATCGCCTGCCTCGATGAATTTCCCCACTCAAAGGACGCCTTTCGGCTATCCTCGGCAACAGGCAGGATCGCCATTAAGAGTGTAACAGAGTATTTGCGGCTGTCAAGGGATAAATTTGCGAATTATTTTGCGGGGACAAATACTTAAAAAATCGCTTTTATTTAAAAGATATTTTTATTCTAATTTAGGGTAAATTGATAAAATACAGGTCAATGAACGCCATTGAGGTCGAACTTCTCGCTAAGGAATATCAGGTTTTTGAACGCAAACCCGGGCTTTGGGGATCTATTGTTTCTGTCTTTTGGAGAGAGTGGAAAAACGTTCGGGCTGTTGACGCGATTTCTTTTGGGATTCAGGAGGGAGAGTTAGTTGGGTTTCTAGGGGCCAATGGCGCCGGAAAGACGACGACTCTTAAGATGCTCTCAGGCCTCTTAACCCCCAGTTCCGGAAGCGTCCGGGTTTTGGGGTTTCATCCTTGGAAAAGAGAGAGAGAATTTCAAAGGCAAATTTCTCTGGTTATGGGTCAGCGGACTCAATTATGGTGGGAAATTCCCGCTCAAGAAACTTTTCGCTTAAACCAGGCGATTTATGGCCTGTCGGAAAAAGAGTATAGCCAGAGTTTAGGCGAGCTCGTTGAGATGCTGGATTTAAAAGACTGCCTTTCGGTTCCGGTCAAAAAGCTTTCCTTGGGGCAGCGAATGCGGGCGGAATTAGCGGCGGCTTTGCTTCATCGCCCGAAAATTCTTTTACTCGATGAGCCGACATTGGGCCTTGATGTCGTGATGCAGAAAAAAGTGCGCGAGTTTATTCTCGACTACAACCGGAAATGGAAAGCCTCGATTCTGTTGACCAGCCACAATATGGACGATTTGGCGGCTCTTTGCCAGCGGGTGTTGATGTTGGAAAAGGGAAAAATTATTTACGACGGGAGTCTTGAACAACTCGTGCGGCGATACGCCGAAAATAAAGTCATCCGAATGGTTTTTGAGGAGCGCGTTTCTCCCGTTCAAATCGCCGCGTTAGGGGCTCGCCTTGATTCCCTGGGGACCAGCGCTCTCATTTCGGTTCCACGCTCCGAGGTCTCAAAAAAGGCGGCTCTTTTTTTGTCGTCTTTTCCGATAGTGGATCTGACGATTGAAGAGGCCTCGGTCGATGAAATTGTTCGTACAATTTTTTCTCGAGCATGAGAAAGTATTGGCGCGCCTATCAGATATCAATTCAAGAAACTCTTCAAAGGCGTTCTTCTTTGCTCATGGACCGCGTGGGAGGCTTGGCGGTGATGCTCAGCCTTTATTATTTTTGGAAAACCTTGTTGTCTGGGCGTCCGTCATTTTTGGGCTATTCCTATTCTCAAATGTTGACCTATATTTTGGGAATGAATATTTTAAGATCGTTCGCTTTAACGGGTCGAGGATGGGAATTGGTGGGGGAGATTTCTTCCGGCAAAATATCTTCCTATCTCGTTCGGCCTTTAAACTATCATGGGTATGCTTTGTCTTTGGATTTGTCCAAAAAAACGATACACCTCTTTGCCGCCTTAATCGAAGTGGGAGCTCTGATATTTTTCTTTCATCCGCCTTTTTATCTTCCGCAATCGATTCTGTCGGCGCTCGCGTTTTTAGCGGCTCTTGTCTTGGCTTCCCTTCTTTTCTTTTTCCTCGAATTTTTAGTCAGTTCGCTTGCCTTTTGGACTTCGGAATCCGGCGGACCGCTTTTTTTCTTTGAATTATGCGTTCAATTCGCCGCGGGTGCGTTTTTTCCGCTGGATGTTTTGCCGCGCTTGATTCAGAAAGGCTTGTCTTTCAGCCCGTTTCCCTATCTTGTTTTTTTGCCCATCAATATCTATCTCGGACGGGTGGGTGAAGGGCAGATATTTCGGGATTTATGGATGGCGGGTCTTTGGACCGCCATTTTCGCCGCCGTTTCACTGGCGGTTTGGAGAAAAGGCCTGGCAAGTTATTCGGCCGAGGGCGGATGAAAAAGTATTTGAGAGTCTGGTGGAAAATGTCTTCGATGAGCTTGATGGCTCAAATCTCCCATCCCTTGGGCTCAATCGGATTTTTACTGGGGAAAATTGTTCGCATTGCGTTTTTCTTCGCCTTTATTATCGCGATTTTTAGGCACATTAAAAGTTTGGCGGGATATTCTTTATCCGAAACGGCTCTTTTTTTCCTGACTTTTAATATCGTCGATATTTCGGCGCAGATTCTTTTTCGCGGAATTTATAGCGCTCGCCGGGCCGTGACCGAGGGGGATTTTGATTTCTATTTGCTTCAGCCTTGTTCCGCCCTTTTTCGATTGTCGATGACGACTTTTGATTTCTTGGACGCGATTACGCTTTTGCCGGTAATCATCATGACCGGCGAAATCTTGGCTAAGTTTTTCTCTCCCACTTTTTTTATTCACTGCCTTCTTTATTTCTTTTTGACCTTGAATGCGGTTTTGATCGCCTCCTCATTTCATATTCTTGTCGCGGGGCTGGCGGTCAGAACTCAAGAATTGGAAAATACAATTTGGATCTATCGGGATATCATGTTCATGGGAAGGTTTCCCAGCGACGTTTATGGCCCGCTTTTTCAACTTTTTTTGACCTTTATCTTGCCGATTGCCGTGATGACGAGTTTTCCGGTCCGGGCTTTTTTAGGGCTCTTGTCGCCGCAATGGATTGTGTACTCTTTTGCCCTCTCCGGGTCGCTGATCGCTTTGAGTCTGTGGTTTTGGAAAACTTCCGTGCGGCAATATACTTCGTCTTCGAGTTAATTTATCTGATATCATCTAAAAGGCGCTGAACTATGGCATTGGAAAATCGGGCGGTCTAAAGACTCGTGATCGCTTTTGTTTCCAGTTTGCTGTTCGGTTTTTTAGGGCTCGGCGGCGGGATTTATGCCCAAAGCGTTCCGTCGGTGTCCACAATGACGGTTCCCTATTCTAAATTGGATCTCCCCAGTCCGGTGGATTCTAGTATCGTTCCGTCATCGTCGACCGCGATGCCTGGCATGGCCGGATTTAAGGTTCTCGCGGCCTCAAGCGCCCCTGTGAACTCGGTCTCAAACTCTTCGGCGCCGGCCTCAAGCGCGCAAGCCTCTTCGGAGTCGGATGCTTCCGATGATTCCGATTTGCCTCCGCCCGAGCCCTGGGTCATTGGAGAAATTGCGGTTTCCGGAAACAAGAACGTGCGCAAGAGCGTCATTCTCGATGAGGTCAAGGCCAGAAAAGGCGGAATTTATGAAAGCTCGGATCTCAGTCAAGATATCCAGAGCCTTTTGGATCTCGGAGATTTCGAGAGAGTGGGGGCCGATATCACCGCGCTTAAAACGCCGGTTCCAACCAGATACAAAGATGTGGCAGGGTCGCCTTACGAGGTCAAATTGACTTTTTTGATTACGGAGCGTCCGATTATCAATACGATCGTCTTTAAGGGCGCTCATGCGATTTCCGCAGTCATTTTATCTGAGAAAGTCGCTTTAAAACATGGGGATCCCTTGGATTTAGTCAAACTAGATAAAGGCAAGGATAAAATCCTGAAGCTCTACACCAAGAAAGGTTTCTTAGATGCCAAGGTTTCAGATACCGTTAAAACCGACACGACGACCCTCAAAAGCGATATCGTCTTTCATATTTCAGAGGGGAAAAAGTCCAAGATATTCTGGGTTTCCCTCAAAGGGGTCCATGCGTTTAAGAAAAGTAAAATCAGGGGGCTTTTGACTAATAAGCGTGGGAAACCTTTTTCAAGAAAGGCTCTGCCGCGGGACATCGAAAAAATTAAAGCCTATTATGAAATTCACGGCTATAGCGATATCAAAATCAGCACCCCTGTTGTCTGGCATAGCTTGGACCGTCTTAGAATTTATATCGATTTAAAGGTCAAGGAAGGCCCCTTGTACCGGTTCGGGGGCACCACTTTTTCGGGAAATTTGGTTTTTACCTCGACTGATTTATATAAGGTCCTCGAATATCACCAAGGCCGGGTTTTTAATGAAGAGAAATTTATCGATACCATCCGGGCGATTCAGCAGAAATATGCCAATAAGGGATATTTGAAAGCGCGCGTTTTCCCCATAAAAACCTATAATAGTCAAACCAAGCAAATGGACGTGCACTTTAGCATTTTTGAAGGCAATGTCATCTATGTTGAACGCGTGCGGGTGGAGGGAAATAAAACGACAAAGACCTATGCGCTTCGCCGCGAAATCATCACCAATCCTGGCGATCCTTTTTCCGCCAAAAAGGTCAAGCGCAGCCGCGAAATGCTCATGAACCTGGGTTTTCTTGACAGCGTGAACGTGGATATTCAAAGTCCGGATGATCCCAATGAGGTGGACTTGACCTATGACGTAGTCGAAGGCAAGCCGGGGATGATGACGGCCGGAGGCGCCTATTCTTCGATCATGGGGTTATTTGGCACTCTGTCATTAACGAATATGAATTTCCTAGGCCGCGCTCAGAAATTATCCGCCAATTGGTCTTTCGGACAGAGAATTTTAATGTATTCCGTCAATTGGAGCACTCCGTTTGTCGGCAACAGCCCCACGAGCTTGGGCATCAGCCTGTTTGACTCTATGCAGATTAGCCCCTTTGGGGGATCTCTCTATGCCTATACGCTTTATTCTAAAGGCGCGACGGTGACCGTCGGTCCCCGCTTTGAAGACGATCAATACCTCCTCAACTTTTCCTATACTCTTTCCCAGATGCAAATTAGCGGAATCCAAACCGGCTTTAATAATTTGTTGACCCAAGGAACCAGCATTTATTCATATGGAACGGTCAGTTTTTCCCGCGATACCCGGGATAATATCTGGGATCCCCACAGCGGCAGCCAAAACATGATCTCGCTTGAATTGGCGGGAGGCCCTTTCATGGGGCAAGTCAATTTCTTTCAGCCGACTTTAAAAGATGCGATTTACTATCAGTTGTTTTCCGTTGACGATTATCCCTTTGTCCTTGGGGCTTTAAACCGGGCTTCAATTATTACGGCGTTTGGATCGACCACGGTGGTCCCCGTGTTTAACCGGTTTTTCCTGGGCGGGGAAAACGATTTGCGCGGATATGAGCCGACCGGCGAAGTCGGAGACCCCAACGGCGGAACAGTCTATGACGTTTCGACCTTAAGCGTCAGCTTTCCAGTCGTTAAATCTCATCAGCGGAGTATCGCCGATTTTGAAACTTTCTTTGACGCGGGTTCTGCCTGGGCGGGCGCGCGGCAGATGAGTATCCAAATTGGAACATCTCAGACCGACATTAAAACTGATGCCGGCGTTGGAATCCGTTTTGTCACTCCAGCTTTTCCCATTCGTCTGGATTGGGGATACGGCTTTGAACATAATCCCAACGAAGCTAAATCCGTCGTCACTTTTGGCATGGGGCAGGCTTTCTAATGATAACCGCCTTGGCTTTTTTGCTTTTGACGCCCCGGGTTGAGGCCGCAATTGAGTTGTCTTTGGAGTCCAATCGGGTTGAGCGCGGAAATATCGGATATGTGGACATGGAAAAACTCTTTGAAGAATTTCCAGATCGGAA
>JAKAQV010000048.1 GCA_021819565.1 bacterium
TCTGTTTTTGGCGTCAATTGGAGCGTGAGCCAAGAAGAGATTTTAAAATACGACAAAGTCTCTTTATTAGAAGAGACCCTTAAGGCCGTTAAGGCGCTTTATCTCGAGCGGGAAAAAGAATTTGAAGGCTTTGATTTTCGCGAGATTGAGCGGATGATTCTTCTTCAAATGATTGATCGCGCCTGGAAGGGCCATCTCTACGATCTCGATCATCTGAAAAAATCAATCGGCCTGCGCGCCTACGGGCAAAAAGACCCGAAAATCGAATACCAGAGGGAATCTTTTGTTCTCTTTGAGGCGATGTTGGCTAAAATTCGGGAACAAGTCATCGAGTATCTCTTTAAAGTAGAGGCTCCCAAGATCGCTCCGCCGCGCCCGGTTGTTGAGATGACCATGAATCACCAGGAAGAGGTTCAAGGATCGAAAAATGGGCGGGTCGCGTCCAAAAACGCTCTTCAGAAAGAATCGGGCGATTCTTTGCCTGAGCTGGCCAAAATCGGCCGCAATGATCCCTGCTATTGCGGTTCCGGGAAAAAATACAAGAAATGCCATGGCGCTTGAAAGAAAAGGGGTCGGTCCCTTTTTTTTACGCCGTTTTATCCGGAGTTTTAACCGCTCTTTGTCTTCCCCGGCCCGGACTTTGTTTTTTGGGCTGGATTTCTCTCATCCCCCTGTGTTTTGTTTGCGGGCGGGTTTCAATTCGAGAATCCTTTAAACTTGGCTGGATAGCCGGTTTTTCTTTTCACGCATTTTCCCTGTTTTGGATATATCAAACCTGCCGCTTTGCCGGAATTAATATTTTTCTGGCGGTTTTTGCCTGGGCTCTTTTGGCGGCGTTTTTAGGAGTTAACTGGGGTTTTGTCTCGGCGGGAACTTCTTGGCTTGCGTTAAAGCCTTTGGAGGTCTTCACTCCCTTAATTTGGGCGATTTTGTGGTCGGCTTCGGAATGGTTATGGCTTAAAACGCCGAGGCTTTGCATGGATATTCTAAGCTACACGCAATACCGTTTTCTTTCCCTCATTCAAATTGATTCCATTTTGGGACCCTTGGGCTTGGGGTTTTTCGTTCTTTTTTTTAACGCTTCTGTCGCTTATTTTTTATACTGCGAAAAAACCAAAAAACGCCTGGCCTTAGGGTGGATTTTTATCGCCCTTCTGTCCATTGCGGGAATTTTTGGATATGGAGTCTTAAGCCTTTCTAAAACTCAGGCACGAACTCCCTCATTTGAGCTCGCTATTTTACAGCCGAATGTCGATCAATATCAAAAATGGACGTCCAATTCCGCTTCTGAGATTACCGCGAACTTGGAAAATCTTCTCGCGGGGCCTTGGAAAAAAAATCCAAGCCTGATTTTGTGGCCGGAAGCGGCCTTGCCGAGACTATTGGGAAAAGAAAAGACTATTTCAGAGGCTTCTCCCGCGAGCCTTCGCTGGAAAAGCTATCAAATCGTTGGCGCGGTGGTCCAAAATTCGACTCATCTTTACAATGCCGCTTATTATCTGAGTCCCACGGGTCAAACCCAGGGTTTTTACGCTAAAAGAGAATTGGTTCCCTTCGGGGAATATGTCCCGTGGGATTTTTTGCGCAAATTTATCGGATATCTTGATCAATTGGGGAATATGACTCAAGGCCCCGTATCCCCGCATTTGCTGAGGACTGATTTTGGAGATATTGGCTGCACCATTTGTTATGAGGCGGTTTTCCCCTTTTTATCCCGTGGTGTCGCTCAAAAAGGCGCGCGCGCAATCGCCAATATCACCAACGACGGCTGGTATAAAGAGACCTGGGGGCCTTATCAGCACTTTTATATCAATCGATTTCGCGCCGTTGAAAATCGCGTCTATGTGTTGCGCGCGGCCAACACCGGCATTTCCGCCGTCATCGATCCCTGGGGCCGAATTATTCGCCGTTTGCCTTTGAATCTTCGGGGGCGTCTTGAAGTTTCTCTTCCCGTGGCGGATCCCTTTCCCCGCCGTTCCTTTTATACCCGCCATGGCGATTGGTTTGGTTTTCTCTGTTTGATTCTAGTCGCGCTGGGACTTTTTTTCCGCTTGAAAAAAAGGGGAACTGTCCCCTTTTTTTAACCCTATGCGTTTTATCTATTCTCCGCGGTATGTGGTGGATTTAGGCGGGCATATTTTTCCGACAAAGAAATTTGCCTTGACGGCGGAACGCCTCAAGGGAGTTTTGCCCTTTTTAGAACCGACATCGCCGTCCAGAGAAGACATTCTTTTAGCGCATATGGAGAAGTGGACGGACAAGGTTCTTGATTGCCATATGAGTCTAGAAGATGAAACCTTGATGGAACTCCCATTTTCAAAGGAAGTTTCTCTGGCCCATCAGCTGGCCGTTTCCGGAACGATTTTAGCTTGCCGCGATGCCTTGGATGGCGGCGTCGGTCTTCATATCGGCGGCGGGTCTCACCACGCATTCTCGGATCACGGAGAAGGCTTTTGCGTTTTAAACGACATCGCTTGCGGAATTTTACGGATGATTGAAGACAAGAAAATTAGCCGCGCCGCCGTCATCGATTTGGACGTTCATCAGGGAAATGGGACGGCGCAAATTTTTTCAAAAAACAACGGGGTCTTTACGTTTTCGATGCATCAGGAAGATATTTATCCGGAAGTGAAACAAAAAAGCTCTTTAGATGTCTCTCTTCCGCGCGGAACCGCGGATAAAGAATACCTGGAACTCTTGGAAAAAAATTTGCCCCTGGTCTTTGAACATCACCCGGATCTCATTGTCTATCAGTCCGGAGTCGACGGATACCAAAAAGATATTTTGGGAGGGCTGGGTCTTACTGCTGAGGGCCTTTTAAAGCGGGATTTGATAGTGCGCGATTTTTGCCGAAACTTTAAGGTTCCTGTCGCCGTGACCTTGGGCGGCGGCTACGCCTTGGAAATTGAGGAGACGGCGTTTCTCCACGCTCAGACTCTTTTATGTTTTGTAGAATGAGTTGATTTATAGGATAAAGCGATGTTTCAAGAAACCAAGGGGCAGATTGAAAATCTTAAAGACTGGCTTTCAAATCTTGAGAGATTAGTCGAGCCCCAGAAATTAAAATCCGAGATTTCCCAGCGGGAGGCGGAGGCGTCCCAACCGTCTTTTTGGGCGGACTCCACTCTCGCTAAAAAAAAGTCGAAAGAACTAAACGATCTCAAGAAAAAGCTGGAAGAATTTTTGTCTCTGAAGCGCGATTTAGAGGATATTCAAGTCCATTTAGATTTGGCTCATGAAGCTCGCGATCAGGCGGAGCTAAAGGAGATTGAGGATAATTTTAAAAAACTGGAAACGCGTTTTCATATTTTAGACGCGACTCTTAAGCTGTCTGAAGAACACGATTCTTGCGACGCGATCATTAGCTTTCACGCCGGCGCGGGCGGAACGGAGGCCTGCGATTGGAATGAAATGCTCATTCGCATGTATACTCGATGGGCGCAGAATCGCGGGTTCGTGTTTAGCGTGACCGATTCTCTTAAAGGCGAAGGCGCGGGAATCAAAAGCTTGACCGCTTTTGTCCGTGGGACCAACGCTTACGGACTTTTGAAAGGCGAGATAGGGGTTCACCGTTTGGTGCGCATTTCCCCTTTTGACGCCAATAAAAGACGGCACACCTCTTTTGCCTCGGTGGATGTTTTGGCCGATATTGAAGATGATATTGAAATCGAGGTTTCGGATTCCGATGTCCGGCTCGAAACTTTTCGCGCTGGCGGGCACGGAGGCCAAAACGTCAATAAGGTTGAGACCGCGGTAAGGCTGATTCACATTCCGACCGGCATCGTTGTCGGCTGTCAAACAGAGAGAAGTCAGCTTCAAAACCGGCTGAATGCGATGAGAATGCTCAAAGCCAAACTCTATGAAATCGAGTTGGACAAAAAACGCTCGAGCGCGGAAAAACGCTACGATGAGATGGGCTCTATCGCCTGGGGACATCAAATCCGCAGTTATGTTTTTATGCCCTATCAATTAGTCAAAGACCTTAGGACCGGACATCAAACCTCTCAAATTCAAACGGTGATGGACGGTGGTCTTGATCCTTTTATCGAGGCTTATCTTTCTTGGCTGGCGGCCGGGCGGCCTATGCGGAAAACAGAAACAGAGGAGGTCTAGACAAAGGCGTTTCTCTGTGTTATACTCTTCAAGAGCGCAAAGTTATGAAAACGGCCCTAATAGTTGACAATTCCCGTTTGGTTCGAACCTACCTCAAAGAGCTATTGCAAGCCGAAGGTTTTGAAAAAATTCTAGAGGCCGCAAGCGCAAAAGAGGCGATCGCCGCGTTTAACGAACATAAACCTGATTTAATGACACTAGACATCATCATGCCGGAAGATTCTGGGATGGATGTTTTGGATGCGATTTCTCCCCAGAAACATCAGACTAAAATTTTAATCGTCACGGATTTCGGGCAAGAATCGGTGGTCCAAAAAGCCCTTCAAACCGGCGCTTCTTCCGTCATTTATAAACCGGTGCGAAAGGATTCGTTAAAAGCGGCCATTGAGGGGCGTCTTGAAGTCGCTTCTAAAACTAAACCCAAGGCCTTGGTCGTGGATGATTCCATGATGATGCGGGTTTTGGTGCGCGATTTCCTTGAAAAGGCGGGCTGCGAGGTCATCGGAGAGGGAATAGACGTTCCGAGCGGAATCAAGGCCTATCAAGATTTAAAGCCCGATTTGATGACCTTGGATTTGGTGATGCCGGGCGGTTCCGGAATTGATGTTTTAAAGAGCGTTATGGGAGTAAACCCCAAGGCCAATGTCATTATCATCAGCGCCGTTTCTCAAGGGCAGATTACCCAGGAATTAATGGCGATTGGGGCAAAAACGATTGTCAATAAACCCATTACCTTGCAAAAGATAACTGAAGCCCTCGCTAAAACCGATATTCCCGCTTTCAAATCCATTCCTCTTCCGTCCGCGCCCCCCTCTTACAACGGCAACGGAACCCATGCCGGATGGAACGATTTTCGCGATATGCTCAAACCGGCGACCGAAAAATGCGTTGAGGCTCTCAACGTTCTTTCTCAGTCAAAATGGGTAATGACCGGAATGGATGTTTATGAGAGAACCTCTTATAACATGCAGGTTTTCCCTCCGGAAGTTAAAGATATCGTTTTTGTTCAAATGTCGGTTTCTAATGACGTTCCCGTGATGGGGCTTTTCGGGGCTCCGCATGATCAATTCTTAAAAATGGCGCAAAAGATGCTTGAATCCCACTTTTCAAGTTTGGCCGATAAAGATGGAACAGTTCGGCTGATGATTTTAGAATGGGCCAATATTATCGTGACTAACTTTTTAAACGTGTTTGCCGACGCTTTAGGCTATGCGGTGATGAGCACTCCTCCTGAGATTATCGATTCCTCGGTTGAAGAAGCCATTCGCAAGTCCGCAGTTGAGATTTCAGATATCGCTAAAAAAGTGCTGGTGGCGCAGATTCGTTTTTCGTGCCTTGAGTGGAACGCCTCGTGCGAGACAATTCTAATGGTGCGAGAAGATTCTTTGGACCGTATTCTTCCGAAAAGAAAGTAAGGGGGACTTATGGCTGGCTACAAATTCTTAGTCGTGGATGATTCTGTTTTTACGAGGATGCACATTAAAGGCTTTTTAGAAGGCAAGGGCCATCAGGTTGTTGCCGAAGCGGGAAATGCGGAAGAAGCGGTGGCTCTCTATCAGTCAAAAAAGCCGGATCTCACCACCATGGATCTCAACATGCCGGGACGCTCGGGGCTTGAGGCCATTAAGGAAATCAAGAAAATTGATCCAAACGCTCGATTTATCATTGTCAGCGCCGTAGACCAGAAACTGGTTCATGACGAGTATTCCGCATGGAAGGCGTGCGAATATGTCGGAAAACCTCCGGAATGGGATAATTTAAACGCGGCAATCGATAAATTGATGAAAAGTTCCGCCTAACGGAAAGACACGGAGTCTCCCATCGTCATTCCGGCGAAAGCCGGAATCCAGATTTTGGACACTGCTTTCGCTCGCGAAGCGAGAGCGAGCCGGACCATCTTTGGGAAAGACTTTGTGGCCCGGCTTTCGCTAGGGTGACTGCGGGTGTCCCAATGCGGAAGTCAGGAAAGCCCCCTATTATCTGGAAAATTGCGCGATTTCTTCGTGCATTCTTGTCGATTCGCAGAGAATCGCTTGAGGATTGTTTTTGAGGGCGTTTTCCGGCATGGATGGAATAATCGCGGTTTTAGGGTCTTGAATTAAAACTTTCCCCCCTTGAGCGAGAATGGCTTTGGCTCCTTCGGTTCCATCAGTGCCCATGCCTGATAAGATGACGGCCATGGCATTTCTTTTAAAATTTTCCGCCAGCGAGATGAGAAACTCATCCAAATTCGGCTGAAGCGGCACTTGTCCAGGCTTAAATTTCCGGGCATTTTCTAAAATCGCGATTTTCCCCACATAACTTCTTTGAAACATGAGGGTTTTTTGAACTGGAGATAAAATGACGGCGTTTTCTCTAACAATTTCACCCCCTTTGGCCATTGAGACGGGTTTCGTCAAAGTTTTTGACAAGAAATCTTTAAATCCATCCCAGACCGGGGCGCTCATATGCTGGCAGACGAGAGTTGCCGCCCCGAAATTTTTTGGAAGTTTAAGGAGAATTTCCTTAAGGAGTTCCACCGCTCCGGTAGATCCCACAATCCCCAAGGCTTTTTGAGCCGGCAGGGGCATCTGAAAATTGGAATTTTCCGAACGATTCTTTGAGTATTGGGAGAGGAGCGTTTCTTTTGATGTCTTGGCAAGTCGAAAAATGGCTTCGCCTAATTCTGGAAGAGCCCAACCTAAAGAGAGATCGGTCATGGGCTTTGGGTAGAGAAGCGATACTCCAAGTCTGTAGGCTTCTTGGGATACTTCCGATGTGAGCGGATACTGAGAAGGTAAAAAAAGAACAATGGGAATAGGATTTTCCCTCATCAATTGCTCAGCCATGTAGAGGGCGTCATGAGGTTTTAGAAAAAAATCGAGAATCAGAACCTGCGGGGAGTACTTAAGGACGGCGGGTAAAATCTCAGAACTTCCGCTGAGTTTGGCCAAGACCGATATTCCAAGGCCTTCAAGGGCTTGAGATAATTTATTTTGAAATTCAGATGACTCTGAGGCCAATATAATTCTCGGGTGAGAGGTTTCAGAACAGAAAGGAGTTTGGGCCTTCGGCACAGCTTCCATATTGGGATATTTTACCTTAAGAAGGATTTGATTTCCTTAGTATTCCGGGGTGAATCCCGGAAGTGTCAAACAACTTGTCGTAGGCGTTTCCAACAAGGACTTCAGAGGCGCCAAGAATAAGAAGGCCTCCGAGCTCAAGGGCCTTGTGAAAATTATGCAGAGCCTTATCCTTGGCTTCTTGCGCTAAATAAATCATGGAGTTCCGGCATAAAATGACTTGGCAATTCGTGATGAAGGGCTCGTTGATATAACTGTGCTCGCGAAAACGGACCATGGAAGCGAGCTTTGGAGAAATTTTATAATTCCCGTCTTTTTCTTTGGTAAAAAAGAGTTTAATTCGTTTCTCGGAAAGAGTTGAAACCGATTTATCCGTGTAAATTCCGGCCCTGGCTTTGGCTAAGGCGATGGGGTCCACATCCGAGGCATAGATGGAAATTGGGGGCGGGTTCGTGCTTAAGAGGCTCATTTCGTAAGCGAGAATGGCAAGGCTATAAGGCTCTTCCCCGATAGAGCATCCGGCCGACCAAATCGTTAAGGGATGCGGACGCGAGAACAAAGGCCTAAAGACGTTTCTTTCGATATAATTCCATACCGGAGGATCTCGGAAAAATTCGGTGACGTTAATAGTGAGGGTGTCAAAAAGAATGTCCCATTCTTCCGGGTGGGTTGTGAGGTAAGCTTCATAAGCGGCATAATCATTTTCTTTTAATTTAACCGAGAGAAAACGCGATTGAATGCGCCTTTGAATAAATGTGGAGCGATATTCCCTGAAATCAAGCCCGCGACGATTTTGAAGGCGTCCTAAAATACGAAGGAGAATCTGCTCCGGCGGATCTTGGCTTAAATTGGCCATTTTGCCGCCTTGAAATAATTAGCTTCTAGCCATCTCCATTTCGCCAGCTGCTTGTCCGCGCAGTTTAAAGGTCTTGATGATATTGTTAAGCGTGTCAGACATTTCTTGAAGCTCAAGAGAAGAGGAATAGGTTTTTTGGGCGTCTTCAACGAAACTTTGGCTAAGACTTGTGACAAGCTCAACAGAAGCCGAGATTTCTTCAGTGGTCGCCGAATGTTCTTCGGCCGCGGCCGCAATTTGGCTGACCATGTCGGTCATTTGTCCGACCACAAGGACGATGCGTTTTAAGGCTTCTCCCGCTTTATTGGCGAGTTCCACTCCCTTGGTCACTTCAAGGCCGCCTTCTTCCATGGCCTTGACCGCTCCCTTGGTGTCGGCCTGAATTTTCCCAATCATCTGGGAAATTTCTTTTGTTTCTTGAGTGATGCGTTCGGCGAGTTTTCTGACCTCATCGGCGACGACGGCGAAACCGCGTCCCTGTTCTCCGGCGCGTGCCGCTTCAATGGCGGCGTTGAGAGCTAAAAGATTTGTTTGATCGGCGATATCTTCAATGACCTTGATAATCGCGCCGATTTGATCCGAGGATTTTCCCAAGGTATGAACCACTTGGGTGGAGGCTTGCATGGTTTGGCTAATGAGTTGCATTCCATGCACCGTTTGATCGACGATTTCTCCTCCGGATCTGGCTTCTTGCGCCGCTTGTTGTGCCGACTCCGCGGCTCTCTGGGAGTTTCGCGCGACTTCGGCCACGGTTTTGTTGAGTTCGACCAAGGCTTTGGCGACTTGAGCGCTCTGATTAGATTGTTTAATCGCGCTGTCTTTAATGGTCGTGGCCGATTGGCCCATTCCTTGAGCGGAGCGGGACAATAGCGCGACCGCGTCCACCAGTTTTCCGACGACGCTGCCTAATTTATGGGTAAAATCGTTAAAACAACGACCTAAGAGGCCCAATTCATCGTCGCGAGAGATTTTGATTTCTTTGGTTAAATCTCCTTCTCCCAGTTCATTGCCAAATTGAATCAGGTCTTTAATCTGGCTGACCGTTGCCGTCGTGAAAAGATAGGTGGGAATGGTGACGATTAAAATGACAAGAATGAGGGCCGCCGCTGAAGCGATAATTCCGCGATTAATGGCTTTGGCGGTTTCCTGATCGAAAATGGTAATGAGATCGCTTGATGTTTGAGAGAGTTGATCGGTCGTTTTTTGATTGTCGGCGTAACTGCTTCCGATATTGGTTTCGGATTTTGAATAGGCCTCAGCGATGGCTCTGCCTTGGGTTTGGAAATTTTCAAAAAGATGATTCATCTCTTTGAGCTTGGGAAGGACGTTCATATTGTCCTGATAATGGTTCATGAGATCTGAGATAATTTTAGATATATCGGCGACTTGCGGATCCACTTTTTCTTTGTCGTTGATCCAGCTCATCGGGAAAGAAGTGACTTGGTTAATGAGAGCGGTGACTTCGGTTCTAAGGACCATCACGCGATCCATATCCTGAACTACGGATTTGACCTTCATGGACATGATTGTGTTAAACCCCAGCACAAAAATAATAAAGGCCATCAGCCCAAAGACTCCGAGCATGATTCTTTTTAAGAGAATACTTTTCATTTAGATTTCGTCCTCCCTATTTATGCTTTGTCTATACTAGCTTTTTTATGCGTTGTATAGAACCTTGTGTAATGCGAATTTCCCCAGTGGCGGTCAAAAGCTCAACAGTTCGAGCTTGAGTTCCGCCGATTTCTTCTCCAGCTAGAAAAATTCCCGCCTTTTTAATTTCCGAGCGCAGCACCTCGGCATTGGATGGGCCGATGGTTCCGCTGATAAGGGAGCTGGCCATCGGCATTGAAGCTCCGCCGGCGATGAAAGCGGACAATTTCCCTTTGGCGCGAATCTGGTTGACCAAAGCCGGAATGGCGGTATCGGCATATTTCCCGGGCCGGAGAATCACGGCATCTTTAGACGGGTTTTGCGCGAGCATCACGTGCGCCATCCCCCCTTTTTTTTGCACGGGATCGTAAATGATTGCGGCTACGCAACTGCCGAGATCGCTGGCCTTAAGCACGGTGGGGGCGGTGGCGATTTCAAGGCTTCCAATAGAAACCGGGACCATGGCGGATTTCCCTTCCTGCGCCCAAAATCTTAAATTCTCCGAAGCGTCGCGAGAAAGAGAAAATAAGAAATAGCCGAGCTTTTGGGATAATCCCCAGGAAATATCGGAATGAAGGATAACGCCTTTTTTGTCGAAACTTTGGATGCGCAAGAGTTTTTCCCAGCTCTTTCCCCATTCGAGAACTTCCAGCACCGGGACCGAGGAATAAGATTCCATGCGGAACAAAGCCCCAAAATCTTTAAGCAGAGCGTTGACAAAGATATTGGTGGCCTCTTCCAGGATGGATTTTTTCATGGCGTCGTTGTTAAGATTGCCCGCGAGTCCGTTGGCCGCGAGGATGGAATCCAGCAAAGGTTTTGTTTGGGTTTGGGAATAAGCGAAGGTCGCGATGCCGTTTAAATCTCCCTGGATAAATTGGGAGACGTTATAGATTAACTCATGAGACGGGAAAAAACCAAGAGGCAACGGAGAGGAAGAAACCGCCTCTATAATTCCGTGGCGCATTGTTCTTACGGAGGTTTTGAGCATATCAGAAAGAGATAAGCATCCCCCAAGAGAAGCGTGAGCTAAGCGCTCTTCAACCTTTTGTTTTTCTTTAATTCCCCAAAGAGACTGGGCGTCTGCGGCTTGCGGGTTATTCAAAGAAGACCTCCACTTTTGCGCCATCTCCAAGGGGAGAAGTAAAAGACGCCTGTTGCCCGTTGAGCATCACGCAAAGCTTTTTTCCGGCGGATGAAGACGTGTCGATTTGAACAAAGGGCAGCGCATCAGCCAAGAGAGGTGCATGAGACGGGTTATTATCGATAGAGACCTCTTTTCCGTTGACCCACACGTTGATCTGTTTGTTAAACAAAGGAGCGCTTCCCTGCGGCGCCAAAACGGGCGGCTTAAAGGGCGATGAATTTTCGGCTTCTTGCGGCTTTTGCGAAATTGAAAAATAACTCCCGCGAAGTTTCGGGGCTAAGTTTTCATGAGATTTCCAGGTGGCTAAAGGCGATATTTTTCCCAGAGGCAAATGTTCAGTCGGAGGAGCAGGCGTGAGCGTAATCTTGTCTCCGTCTTGAACGACGCGGCTTAAAGAGGCGACTTCTCCATTGACGCGCCATCCCCCTTGATTTCTTTCCGCCGGGGTTAGAATGTCTCCCAGAGGAACTCTCAAGGTGGTTAAGCGCATACGGTCTTTGAGCGGAGAGTTGAGGCTGACGGGAACGCCGTCTGAAAAAATGCGAAGGGGAATTTCTCTCATGATTCCATTGACTAAAACGGTGGTTCGGGAAAAGCCAATTGCTTCTCCGACAGTTCCCTCCAGATGTTGGGAGGCTGGAATTTTAAATGAAATGGAATCAAGTTCATTGATGGGTTCTTCAATTGATGCGGCTCTTTGGTTGAGAGATATTTCGGGAAGAGAGGTATTATGAGGCTTGAAAATGCGAAATTTTCCGTTGAGGGTAAAGGTTTTAGACGGCCCCGGCCATCCAAAAATCTTTTTTGGAGAAATTCCAGCGGCGACCAAGGCGGAGAAAACGGTCGGCGATTTCCCCCCCAGCGTTAAAACGAAGGTTCGGCGGCCATTGACAATCACCTTTTTAAAGCGAAGCCCTTTATTGTTGGCCGCGATCTCAAGAGTGCCGAGAGGCGTGGCGGCTTCCGGCCCCCAAGAATTTAATTTTTGCCTTTGAATGTAATGTTCGCAGAGAGGGCGCGAGATTCCCACTTTGAGCGAAGATATTTCTAGGGCTTCCGCCAGCATTTGAGAGATCGGAA
>JAKAQV010000049.1 GCA_021819565.1 bacterium
TTAATTTTAAAAGGCTTAAAATCAGCGGGAAAGTGTCAAATTTAAAAGGTTCTCGTGTGCTGGTTTTAGCGCGAATAGCCGCAAAAAAGAGGAGAATTCAAAAGCGTGGACGAAAAGTTCATCGATGAATGGGCCTTTGGGATAAAGGCTCCCAAGGTTTCTCAAAATCTGGGCATTTACCTAAGCCCAAGCGTGGCCTATATTGCCCAATCCCATCTCAACAAAGGCCGTTTGGTTTTAGATCAGCTTTTTCGCGTGGCCCTTCCTAAACCTAAAGTCGTGGCTCCGCCTAAGGAAGCTTCTCAAATGCCGGGAGTGGAGTTGTGGGGAGATTTTAACGATATTTTGGACGTTTTGCGCCCCTCTATAGGCAAACTGGTCAATGCGCCAAAGGAGGTCGTGGTTTCTCTCTCTCCGGAACTCAGTCTCCTTCGTTATTTTCAGATGCCTCAAATTGAGCAAAGATTTTGGAAAACGGCAATTCCTTTGGAGGCAAAAAAACATATTCCTTTCGCCTTTCAAGGCCTTACCAGCGATTTTCAGGTTTTTCCTTCTGCGGTTTCAACCCCGGAGGGAAAAACGATGCAGGGGGTCTTGTTCGCCGTCACGTCTAAATCGACCTGGGAAGGCGTTAGAGATTTAATGAAGGGGTTGAAATTAGAGATGGTGGCCATGGAGACCAGCGTCAACTCTTATTTGAGATTTCTGCTGTCCATGGATAAAGGGATTGCGGATCCTGCTTGCCTTTGGGTCCATTTTTCCGATGTGAAGGTTCGCATTGTCGGATTTGCAAAAGGAATTCCGCTTTTGTTTAGAGAAGCTGATTGGTATCCCAATGGTGATCTAAGGACGCTAGGACTTCCCAGCCTGGTTGATTTTATCAGCCATAAATTAAATTTGGGGTCCGTGCAAAAGTGCTTAGTTAGCGGCGCAGCCAATGAGTCTATCATTGCGGGGCTTTCCCAGGAGATAAATCTGAGAGGGGAACCCAAAAACCCTGGACTTCCATTAGGGCTTAAGGGCGGAGATTTTGAGTCTTATGCCGCCATTGGCGGTTCTTTCCGTTTTACCGCTCCTTCTCCCGCCAATATCGATTTTTCCGCGGCAATGAAGGTGACTGATGGCGAGAGAAAAGCGGCGATGTTTGTTTTTGGGGCTTCAGTTGTTGTCGCCGTACTTTTTATCGTTTTAGGCTTGTTCTCAGGTGTCCAAGTTTTCATGCAATCACGGGAACTTTCAGGAATTAAAAGAGACCCGCATGTCGAGGCCCTCTTTCGCGGAAAATCCCAGGGGGATATACAAAAGATGATCTCTAAAATAGAAAAAGAAACGGCTTTTTTAGGCGGCGCCAGTAATAAAAAAAATGACCCTTCTGTTTTCCTTGAGGATATCGCTGCTTCCATTCCCGAAAACCTTTGGCTGACCGATATAAAACTGGATAATCCCTTACCACGGCCAGGGCGCAACATAGGGCAGGGTATGACACTAAAATTATCTGGATATTCCACGGCCGATTCGCGGATGGGGGAAGAAGAAGACGCCAAAAACTTTAAAGAAGCTCTTGAGGAATTGCCTGATTTTAAAAGATTTTCCGTTCAGATACAATTGCAGAAAGGGCAAAGCCAAAGCATGTTTGGGGGTCTCAATAAAGACCCGTATGAAGCGGAGCGGCAGCGCGAGAAAAGAACGGGTTTTGATATTACCATTCAGCCGCGATACGATTTAAATTAATTTTATGGCTATGGATATTAAGGATATCAATAGAAAAATTCGCCATTTGCAGCGAGATTTTGGCGATACTATTTTTGTTCTCCAAAATAAGGGACTTAAGTATTTCCAACGCGTTTGGTTGGCGGCGCTTCTCATTGTGTTTGTACCCTATAAATTCTTTTATCAATCGATGGATAGTAGAATTTCGTCATTAGAGATGAGAATTAAGACAGCCCGGGCCACTAATAAATATGCCAAGACCTATAACGATGCCATGGAAAATCTTCTCGTCGTTGAGCGCCGCCTTCCTCCGGCAAGCAAGGGGACCGGGTGGTTAAGCGATATTTCTATTTCTTCTCTCAAAGACGAAAACATTACTCCTGATTCAGTCTCTTCCGTCCATCAAGTTCAAAGCGGAAAACTTATTAAGGAAAGCATCTCGGTCGATTTTCAAGCGAAATTCCCTGAAATTTTTTCGTGGCTTTATAAGATTGAACACGATCATTATCTGATTCATGTTGACTCTCTGCAGATAAAAAAGAAAGGGCTCGATGAAAACAAAGTTCATTGCACTCTTTCTACTTTGATTCAGGCTGGATCCGGAGGTAATTCCTAAACATGGCTAAAAAGAGTCCTGCGGGCTGGGTGGTTCTTATGCTTGTTTTAGCCCTTCCGGGACTTGCTTTTTATTTTTGGTGGAATCATTTGGGCGGCAATCATAATGTCACTCAAAAACTCGCGAAAACACAGCCTTTTTCTCGTGTTTTTAACGCCTCTCCCCCTGGCACTAAGGTCTCAATTCCACGATTTTCTAGCGCTCCGATGGCGCCTGCTTCAAGCCCTCAAGCCTCGCCGAAATCTCCGGTGGTCGCAAAAACAATGCCCGCAGCTCTTGCCCGACCCGGCGTTTCTACGCCTTCCTCTGTTTCATTGGTCAACGCAGGAAAGCCGCTTACTACCTCTTCGGTTTCAGCCATGGCTTTAAAACCCGTAGCGCAAAATGGCCAGAAATTAGCGGTTCCAACTTTGAAAAGAGACCCCACTCTCTCTCCGACGGACCGACAGGAAATTTATGATTTGCTTCACCCGAAGCCTAAACCCAAGATTGTGCGCCGGAGGATTAAAAAGAAAAAGGGCCCTCCTATTGAAAGTTTGATTGATTTGTCAGGAATCATTTTTATGTCTCCATCGAATGCCAAGGCGATTATTAATGGAAATCTTATGAAGGTGGGGCAAATGGTGCATGGGGCTAAGATTATTGAGATCGAAAAACAAAAAGTTATTTTCTCTTATCATGGGCGAAAGGTAATCAAGGTGATGAGCGGTAAACTTTGAGGAGACTATTATGAAGATTAATGGGTGGGGTTTTAAAGGTCTTGCGTGGGGAAAAAGTTTGTGGCGCGCTCTTTGCCTTTTATCAGCCTTGGAATTGGCCCTTTTGCCTGGGTTGACGGCCCTAGCCCAATCCGACAGCTCAACTCCCGAGGCCAATCCGCAGTTCCAAAATTCCGTGCAAAGTCCTAAAAGCGATTCCGGCTCTCCAGTGGGAAGCGTTTCCGCCGTTAAAGCCCATGCCGCGTCGGCTTCTAAAGCCCTCGAGCAGGCAAGTTCCCCTTCTCAAGCGGGCGCGTCTCCGTCAGGAATTCAAATCGGCGCTTCCAGTTCTCCAACGCCCCCGCGTAAGAAAAGAGCCCCATCCCCTTTGGACACACGCGTTTCGATTCGAGTCAAGGGCGCGCCATTGGCGACTTTTTTAGATGCCATTTCCGCTCAGGCCAGGATTAATTTCTTAATCACCGAGGGCCTTGAGTCAGTTAAAATGACCGCCTTTTTGCAAAAGGTGACGGTTCGAGAAGCCTTGCAGATCCTTCTTGAAATTAAAGGCTTAACCTATCGGCAGATTGGCAAAAGTAATACCTATGTCATTAAAAAACGTTCCAAAAATGCTCCCAACTTTATCACGCGGATTTATTCTCTTTCCTACATACCCTTGGTCAATATCTCTCAACAAGGAACCCAAGGTCAACAAGGAGGAGCGGCAGGCGGCGCGGCGGGCGGCATGGCGGCAATGCTCGGCGGAATGGGGGGGCCGTCTGCGGGAGGAAGTTCTGGCGGCGGCGCGCCGGGAGGAGCTGGCGGTTCTGGCGGAGGGTTGGCGCCAGGTCAGGGTGGGCAGGCTTTAGGAATGGGATCCATGATGGGAGGCGCTGGCGTGGGTGGACAGCAAGGCGGCATGCCGGGAGCGGGAACCGGGGGCGTGAGCTCTATTGTGACCGTGGTCCAATCGGTTTTAACCAAGGCCGGCCGAGTGGCTGTGGATCCTCGAACCAACTCTTTAATCGTAACCGATGTGCCGGAGGTCTTTCCCCAGGTGGATCAACTGATTGCCGAACTTGACAAAAAAGTTCCCCAGATCATGATTGAGGCCCAGATTGTGGAAATTGATTCCAATCGCGCCAATGATCTCGGTTTTGAGTGGGGCGGGCCAAACGGCGAAATGGGGACTTTTACCGGTGGCCAGCGCGATACGTCTTTTCCAATGGTTTTGACCGGAGCCAGCGGCCAGCCGCGCTTTTTTGATCCGGTTCAAAACGTCATGAGCACCTTGGCCCTTGAAGGCGGCGGCATGATGGGGGGCAGTAGCGGCGGCATGGGCGGCGGCATGGGCACGACCTTGGGCGGAATTGGATCCACTGGCGGAACCTTGGCTATTCCCACGACACAGCCGGGAATCAATCCTCTGACCGGGCTTCCTATGCTGGGGTCTAGCGTCATGACCAGCGTCTTGAACTTAAGCCAGCTGACGATTACCTTACGCATGCTGGTCTCTCGCTCGGAAGCGCGCTATTTGGGAAAGCCCAAAATCTTAACCGTCAATAATACTCCGGCGACGATTTCTATCACTGGAAACACCGCAATTTACATGTCGCAGCAGACCACCGGCGGGACCATGGGAATTACCCAGGCGACCTATTCTCCTGTGACTGCAAATACTGGCCTTACTTTGACCGTGACTCCTCAAGTCAACGGCGATGGATATATTACGATGGCGGTCAATCCTCAGTTTACCGATGTGCAACCAGCGGTCATTTCAAGCGCGGCCAATCCTGTTTATGACACTCTGGTTCGACGTGCGCAAACCCTAGTGCGCGTCAAAAATGGAGAGACCTTGGTTCTTGGAGGGCTTTTGCATTCAACCGAACAGAAAACCGTGCGCAAGGTTCCGTTTTTGGGATATATTCCCGTCATCGGATGGCTTTTTACCAGCGTCCAAGCCCAGCGCAAGAACACGGATCTGGTCATCTTTATAACGCCGACCATCATTAACGATTGAAGGCCTTGACATATTCCGCAAACCCGTTATACTTCTAAAAGGGGTTAAAATTTAAATGCCTGACAAAGCCTTCTTGGCGGATATGATGGTTTCTTCCGGTTCGCTGACGGCGGAACAAAAAGAGAAAGCTCTCAAGGCTTCTCAAGAAGCTAGGTGCAGCTTTGAAGAGGCGGTCATTAAACTTGGTTTCGCTTCCGAAAGCGTGGTCACTGCGGCTTTGTCAAGGCAATTAGGCATTCCCCTCGCTTCGCGGGAAAATAAGATTTTAATCCCGGAAAAAGGCCAGGGGCTTGAGAAATTGATTCCTGAAAATTTCGCTCGAGATCATCTGGTCGTTCCCCTATTTCTTGAAGATGGCACCCTGGGCGTTGCGATGGCAGATCCTACCAATGTGATGCTTCAAGATAATATTCGGGTCTTGAGTTCCAAAACCATTCATCCCTTTGTGGCGGCAAAAACTCAAATTTTAAAGTCCATTGACGAGCTTTATGGCGGAAATCTTGGAGGCAGTCTCGTTGATCGTACGCTGGAAGAGGGTAAAAAAAGCGGCGGGGTTAGCGCTGAAGAATCCGACTCTGCGGATGTGCGCGTGGATCTCGACAAGGCTATTTCTGGTTCAAAAGACGCCCAGATTATTTCTCTTATCAACGCCATTTTAAAACAGGCCGTCAATGAGAGATGTTCCGATATTCATTTGGAAAGTTTTGACAACCGCGCGAGTTTGCGCTTCCGCATCGACGGGATTTTGTATGAGAGAAGCTCTCCTCCCAAAGCGATATTCGCGTCCTTGGTTTCGAGGATCAAAATTCTCTCGAAACTTGATATCGCGGAGCGCCGTCTGCCTCAAGATGGAACCTTTTCAATTAAACTTCAAAACCGCAATATCGATCTGCGGGTTTCCATTTGCCCGACGGTTTACGGAGAAAAGGTCGTCATGCGTATTTTAGATAAGGGCGCGGTTAATCTTGACGTAGATAAAATCGGCTTTGAGCCAAAACAGAAAGCGGATTTTTTGGATGCGGCCAAACAGCCCCATGGCCTGATATTTCTCACCGGTCCCACGGGGTCCGGAAAAACCACCACCCTTTATTCCGTCTTAAATACCATTAAAACGCCGGAGCTTAATTTTATGACTATTGAGGATCCGGTTGAAATTAAGCTCGACGGTCTCAATCAAGTTCAGGTTCGCTCCGATATCGGGCTTACTTTTGCCGCGGCCTTGCGTTCTTTTTTACGCCAAGATCCGGATGTGATTTTAGTCGGAGAGGTTCGAGATCAGGAAACCGCCCAGACCTGCTTAAGGGCGGCCTTAACCGGACACCTGGTTCTTTCGACTCTTCACACTAACGACGCGATGTCAACAGTCGTGCGTTTAATTGATCTGGGAATCGAGCCGTTTTTGCTTTCCGGAAGTCTTCTTTTGGCGGCGGCTCAGCGCTTGGTTCGCATTCTTTGTCCCCATTGCAAAAAGCCTTATAAACCGGACCCCGCTCAATTGGAGGCTTGCATCAAGGAATCCATGTTGCCGCAGGCTCAAATTCCGAATCCGGCCAATATCGTTTTTTACAGAGAGCATGGCTGCGATAAATGTTCTCAAACCGGTTATATGGGCCGACGGGCGATCTATGAAATTTACCGTATTATTCCGGAGATGAGAGAAATTATCTACAAATACGGCGGCGATTTGGCCCGGCTTCGAGAGGTGGCGGTCAAAAGCGGCATGTGGGATTTAAGGGCGAGCGGTTGGAGAAAGGTTTTGTCCGGGTTGACGACTTCTGAAGAGGTGCTCTCGGTGACGATGAAGGAATAGGAGGCCTTATGTCTCAATTTTCATATGTCGTTCAAGACGCTAGGGGCGAGGCCATTTCTGGGACCCTTGAAGCGGGAGATGAAAACGAAGCGGTGGCGGCCCTTCAATCAAAGGGCTATTTTATTTTGTCATTGTCTTCTAAAGACACAAAGACGACCAGCCGACAAGGCGCATCTTCCAAATCGCCCAAGGTCGCCCAGCAGGATCTTATTTTCTTTTCTGAACAATTGTCGACGCTTTTAACCGGTGGCGTTCCTTTAGTTCGAGCTTTGTCCTTGCTTGGAGAACATACCAACTCCCCGGGGCTTCACGCGGTGGTGGGAGCGGTGACCCAAGACGTGTCCCGCGGAACGGCGCTTTATAAGGCTCTGGCGAAACATCCCGCCATTTTCGATACCTTGTGGGTTTCCCTGGTTCAAGCGGGAGAAATGGGAGGACAACTCCCCAAGGTTTTGCGGCAAATCGCCAATTATTTGACGGCTCAAGCGGAATTAAGAGGAAAAATCATCACGGCTTTGGCTTATCCCGCGGTTCTGGCTTGTATGTCGGGAGGGGTTCTCGCTTTTTTCGTCATCCATATCGTCCCGGTTTTTGCCGATATTTTTAAGCAATTTCACATTAAACTCCCGATGCTCACCCAAATGGTTGTTTCCACTTCGGAACTCATCGTTCATCACTTAGGCCTGATTATTTTTGTCGTGGTGGGGGGATACATGGCGTGGAAATCGTATACTTCCACCGATGCCGGCAAAATTGCCAAATGGAATCTGATATTTGGAATTCCTTTTTTTGGCGACTTCATCAAACACATTATGGTCGAAAGACTCTTGACTACTCTTTCGACTTTAATTGAAAGCGGCGTCAGTATTCTTAATGCGATTGCGGTTTTAGAAGGCGTTTTTTCATCCAATATTATTTTCCAGACGGCTCTGAGCGCGATTAAGGTGGACGTGGCGGCGGGAAAATCAATATCGGCGGCCTTTAGAAAATCGGGGGTTTTGCCTTCCTTGGTAACCGAGATGATGTTCATGGGGGAAGAATCGGGCAAGTTGCCGGATATGCTTCAGACCATGTCCGGGTTTTACAGGCTTCAAATTGATCAGTTTACTCGCAGATTCACCGCCATTATAGACCCGATACTGGTGGTCGGAATCGGCGGACTTGTCGGCGTTATTGTTTTAGCGGTCTTTATGCCAATCTTTAAAATGTCGACGATGGGAGGAGGACATTGATGAACGGAGAGGAGAAGAAAGTAAAAGAGAGTAACGGAGAGTCACGGAAAGTAGAAGAAAGTTACGGAAAGCGACAGAAGCAACGGAAACAGCCTTTTTCCGTTTCTTTCCGTTTCTTTCCGTTTCTTTCCGTTCCGTTTGGTTTTACGCTCATAGAGCTTTTAGTGGTGATTTTGATTGTCGGAATATTGGCGGCTATTGGATATCCTTCCTACATCCGTTCGATGGAAACCAGCAAGGCCAACGACGCCGTGGGGTATTTGACCATGGCTGGGAACGCCGATCGGATGTACGCCGTGGATCATAATGGGATATATGTTGCAGCGGGACAAATTACTGATTCCTGTGATAATGGGGCTACTTGTCCTCAGAACAATGCCTGCGACTTGGTCTATTGCGGCTATATGCCGGCGGACAATTACAGTGAAAAGCCCTACAGTATTACCATTAATGCTTACGCTCCGCCTCCATCAGCGCTGGTGACGGTTCAGCGTTGTACAGGTTCTTCTCCTTGTACAAATTCTTCTCCTTACACCGGTTGGGGATATAATATTGATGCCAATGGAAATGTCACGCCATTTGGTAATCAGACGCCGCCGCCGCCACAATAAGAAAGAAGAAAGCAAATGAAAGAAACGGGCGCGACGCTTATTGAGGTTTTAGCCTCCGTTCTCATAGCGGCGGTGATGACTTCCGCTGTTTTCAGCGTGACCTTGGGGGCCAAGGTACAATCAAAAATTACGGAAGAACACAATGCGGCGTCTGAGTGCGTGACCCAGCTGACCAATGAACTTCACTCTTTCGTCACCGGTTATTGGGATTACAATACGAATACTTTCAATTCCAATATGACGGAAATCTGCGGCCCCGCTGATTCGTCTTGTTACCCGGGAACAAGTGGGGGGAATTCCTCTCAATGGACTTGGGCAGATCTGGGAGTAACGGATAACTGCGGGAGCGGCTGTTACGTTTTAGCTACCGGAACTCACGTCCTTTCAGTTGGGCCCAATGGCTTGACGGCTTTGGGCCAACCCTTTTGTCTTCCTCCCTGGATGTGGCAGCCGCCTTATAATCCTAGTGGAAATCAGCTCTTGTCCTATACCGTTTCGGCTCCACCGATCGTCTCCGGTCAACAAGTGGGAGGGCCAGGGGTTCAAGTGACGGTGAATTGGTATAACATCAATGGGTCCCAATGAATAAAAATTTTATCGGAGTTTCGATGAGAAATGGCGGATTTACCTTGGTCGAAATGATTGTCGCTCTTCTTTTAAGCTCTCTTGTCATGGTGGGCTTGATTGATATTACCGCTAGCATCATCGCCCAGCATTTTGAGGGAATTCGTAGAGGAAGAGTAGACAGTGAGACCCTTTATTCTCTCGATCAGATGAGGCTGGAGCTTGAAGCCGCGACCTATTACTCTTATCCCAATACGTCAAGCCCGGCTACCATGTCCATTCAGGGCTGCGGAAATTATTTTTCAGCGACAAGCCCTGGTACGCAAATTTACACGGGGCCCGGCGCAACAATAAGTTCTTTTGCCTATTGCCTTGAGAACAAGTGTACAGGGAGTAATTCCAATTTGTGCGATCCATCGGGTTATACGGGGCCCTATGATTTAATTCGCTATTATAATCCCAATGGTTGTCCTATTTCGTGCGGAGGAGGGACGCCTCAGACCTTGGTTTATCAGAATGTCTATTTAGAACCAATATCATTAAATCCTTCGGGCCAGCCTTTTGTCTTGAACCGGCCGCTCGGCGGGGTCGATGTGCATATGATTATAGGCTATCCTGTTTTGGCGGGAGAAACCCCCACCTATTATCAAATTGATACAACCTATATTCCGGATACGGGGCGCATGCAGTGATTAAAAATTCCAGAGGGCAGATTTTAACCAGCACCTTGGTGACCGCCATGGTGGTAGTCCTCATCGCGGCCGGGCTCATGCATTTAATCTTGATGAGGTATACCGCCGCTAATAGAGCGACGATGGAGGTTAAATACACCCGCTGCGTTCAACTGGCCGTGGGTCAATTTTTTTCTACCTGGGACAGGCTTAGTTCAACTGCGGGGGTCACCGATCCTGTTTGCAGTAGCGCGTCGCCACTGTTTACCTGTGCTGGGTCAAACCATGGACATTGCCATTGTACCTGTACATTTAACAGTGGATCCTTATCCGGCCTCACGGTGAAGGTGAAACCTGGTACAAATGGTGCAAACCCTCCTTGCACTTTTGAGGCTCAGACTACAACGAATACGTCCTCGCCCTTTGCCTCGGTTACCCCCGTTTGCCAGTGAAACGCCTAATTGTTACCGCCGACGATTTTGGGGCGAGTTCTTTTGTCAACGAGGCGGTCATCCGCGCTTTTAAAGAAGGCATTTTGCGCTTTGCAAGCTTGATTGTTGACGCGCCCGCGGCCGAAGAAGCGGCGAAATTGGCTAAAGAAAACCCTGGCCTTGGCGTCGGGCTTCATTTGGACTTGTGCCATGAATTTGGAAGCGATTCTTGCTTTCCTCGTCATTCCGGCGAAAGCCGGAATCCAGACTTTCGCGCGGAGCTAGACTCCGGCTTACAAATTGCCGGAGTGACGAATCGAGCGGTTTGGGCCAATTCTCCAGCTCTTTGGGGCTTACGGTATTTTTTTTCTCCATATTGGAGAAAACGGATCGCTTCAGAAATTTCCCGGCAACTAGAGAAGTTTCTCTCGCTTGGAATTAATCCTACGCATGCGGACGGGCACACTAATATCCATATCCACCCCGTTATTTTCCCCGCCCTTTTGCGGGCCTGCCAAAAATACGGAATTTCCAGGATCAGGGTTCCCGCCGGAGAGTACGATTTGGGCCGGCGCTATTTAAAGAAAATTCCGTTTCTAAACAAGGTAGAATACGCGGCGTTTGGAGCGCTTGGCCCCTATCTCAAAAAACAAGCCAAGAAAATCGCGCCTCAAATCGAGATACTTCCCCGCTGTTTTGGACTTTTGCGCTCAGGGCGCATGAGGGAAGACTATGTTCTAAGGCTTTTAGAAAATCTGCCCGAGGGAGACAGCGAAATTTATTTTCATCCCTCGCTGGATCCAAAAAGCCGAGTGTTCGGAGATTCTCCGACAAAGACCCATCAGACCATAACGGAATTTGAAACCTTGACTAGTCCGCGGATTTTAGAAGCTCTGGGGCGTTTGGATATCGCGTTGTTTTCGCCCGGTGGCTTAGATAAATCAAAAAGCCAAACGAAGACCACAAAATCTCCCGAATATGGCGGATAATGGCAAAACTAAGTCCCTGACCTGCGGTATATCCAAAGGCCTTAAAGATCAAAACCTTTCCGGCTTCTTGAGTTCCGAGCTTGGCCGGCACCATAAAAAACACCGCCTCAAAGGCGTTTGAGAGAGCTTCGATGACCAAGGCCGTAAAGGCGTCAATGGGCAGATTCATAAATGAGCAGATGACTGCCACTTCAATCATCATTGAGGCGTATCCAACGGTAAAAAACAAGACGGAAAAGCCCATCCGAATGGGATGCGCCGTTAAATAGCGTCTCATGTTCTCCCGAATGGCCGAAATTCCGGGCCCGCCGATATCGCAAAAAAATTTTCCTTGTTTGTTTTTATAGGCGAGAATAAAGAGAGAAAAGGCGATTAGCCCGGCGACAAACAGGGCTCCTAAAACGATCCAAAGAATTTCTCCGCCGTCTAAGGCGTTCATTTTTCCTAATATTAAAAATAAAATTCCGACTAAAATAAAGGCCATTTGCCCGAGGCTTTGAGAGAGTTTGCCGATAAAGACGCTGGTGTTTTTTATTTC
>JAKAQV010000050.1 GCA_021819565.1 bacterium
CGATCTCTTCCGCGGCGCGTCTATACTCAAAGCCATGTTGATTTTATTATCGAGGTTTTTGGTTTTATCGCCGGCCGTAAAAAATCCATTAAGGGGCTTGAGATTATCGAGGAACCTCAGAGCTTGCGTCATTTCACGGCCAAACTCAAGCCTTTAAGAGCCGGAGGCTTTCGGTGAGTAAGGGCGTTATTTTCCTTGTCACCCAGGACATGACGTTGGTTGGCGAACTGGAAACTCATCTTAAAAATTACGATTATTCTTTAACGGCCTTTAATTCCGCGGCGGACGCCATTATTCGGATGGGAACGCCTGATATCTCCGCCTTGGTTTTAGATTATGAGCGCATTGCTATTCCGGAAAGACAAGCCCTTTTTAACGCCTATAAGGTTCGCGGGCGGTTTCCGCTTTTTCTTCTTCAAACTCTGGCGAGTTATTCTCCCGTTCAGTCCGTGCCAGTCAGGGCGCTACCTTGGCCGCCTCCCCACGGGTTTGCCGATCAGTTGCGTTCGGTTGAGCGCCCGGTCGTTTTTCTGGCCGATGAGGCTTTTTTTACCAGTCATGCTCTTCCGATCTCCTTTAGACAATCGGGAATCGTCGTTGAAGAACGCCCGAGCGCGCAGAATCTTGAAAAATTTCTCTTAGAAAGAACCATTCCGCCTAACGATGTTTCGGATCCCGGGAAAACCTTTTGGAAGCAGGTTTCCCAAGTCTCTAAGCCCGAGCCGGCTTCTTTTGGGGCGGGAAGGAAATGCCAGGTCATTGTCCCTTTCCCGGGGCTTTGGGCGGATGTCGCCGGTTTTGACACGGCTTTAAGAAAAGCCGTCAATAACTGCGTTTGCTATTACATTTCAAGCATTGATCGCGTGCGTTGGATGGCCAATCGCTTAAGAGAAAACGCGCCTGTCGAACTTTTACGCGAGGAGTCGGCTTTGATTCCAAAGCTTTTAACCGAAGCCCCTCAGATGGCTGAACCGACTCAAAGAGGCAAGGAAAAAATATTATTCCTGGATAATTACAAGCCAACCTTGGACGCGTTGTCTCAAGCGTTGCGCGTGGCTGGCTACGATGTTTTTACCACAATGGACGCGGAGGACGCCTTGCGACGGGCCCAGATCAAAGGAAGTTTTCACCTGGCCGTTGTCGGCGCCGCCTTGGCCTACACCCGGCATACGGGGCTGGAAATCGCTCAAAAATTAAGAGAGCATGATCCGGATTTAAGAATCATTTTCATGGTTGACCGCTACCCTTTGACCGCTGCGCTTCAAGGGGTCAGCCAATCTGTCGAGTTGGGCTTGGATGACGCCTTGCTCAAACCGGTGGATTCTTCCCGCCTTATTTTCTCCGTTCGCCGGGCTCTTGAACGCAGATTCCTGATTTTGGAAAACGCGCGCCTTTTAAAGGAAGTTCAGGAATCCAACAGGCAGCTTGAACAAATCAACGGGTTTCAGAAAAAGTTTTTCGCGATGGTCGCCCATGACGTTAAAAACCCTTTAACCGCGATTTTGGGCTATTCGGAAATATTGGGAATGGGCTTAAAAAATTCTCCCAAAGAGCTTGAATATTCCTCTCACATTAATTCCGCGGCGCAAACCTTGAATCTTTTGATTTCAGATTTGGTTGATTTGGCCGCCATTGAATCCGGAAAATTGCGGGTCAATTTGGGCGATCTGAATCTCTCCGAAGTCATCAAAGACGTCAGCTCCCGCATTCAGATTGTCGCTCAGCAGAGAAAAATTCGTTTTGAGGTTCAAGTTCCGCCTCAGTTACCGATGTTGAGAGGGGATCCCCATCGGATTGGACAGGTCATCCAGAATCTTTGCACTAATGCCGTGCAATACACGAAAGAAGGCGGGCTGGTTCAGGTTAAAGTCGATCTGGGACATCAAATGTTGACCATCGGCGTTCGCGACTCCGGTATCGGAATTTCAAAGGAAGATTTGCCGAGAGTCTTTGAGCGGTTCTTCCAATCCCAGCAGGCCCAGGCGATGAGAAAGGCGGGATTCGGTTTGGGGCTTAAGATCGCGCGGGAAATCGTTCAACTTCACGGCGGCGAAATGGGGGTTGAATCGGAGCTAGGAAAGGGCTCGCGCTTTTTCTTTACGATTCCCATTCCGCAAAAAAATCAAGCGCAGTCGCCTCCAGTAAGCCCCGCGTCCCAGCCGGCTCCTCCGTCTAAATAAAGTTAAGGAGGCTAATCGCCGTGAGGAATAATTCCCTGCGCCAAAAGCTTTGTCTCTTCTTGGGAAACGGCGACGGATTCGTTTTCCGCCAGATAAAGATTAAGGCCTAAAAAACCGTTTAACTCAAGCAAGGGCGCCAAGGCTTTTTGCGGGTTCTGGCTCATCCAGAGAAATTCCTTTCCCTCCGGAGGGGTTAGGTGATGAGAAGAAATAAAACTGGCCACCGAATCGGATGAGGGGAAAACCGGAACCCTGAATTCTCCCGGAGCTTTCTGCTCTGCCCACAAAAGGAAATCATTTGATTTTCGGAATGTGGAAAGACCATCTTTGATGGGTTCGCCCAGGGTCAAAAGATAGACCTCGGAGGAAAGCAGTTCCCGGTAAAGGGCCGCTCTAAACTGATGCGGATGCTGCGCTTCCTGGCTGATGAGGTGCTCTAATATTTCTAACATAACCTTAACATAGCCCCGATATCGCTTTTTGTCAAGGCCCAAAAATCGCGTTGAGTCGCCCTTATTTTTTGCCGAAGGCGGTGTAATGCCAGGGTTTGCGCGCGTCTCCGGAGAGATCCGCCATGACGTGTTTGAGCGCGGTGTATTCTTCAAGCGCGTGGCGAGACAAATCCTTTCCAAAGCCCGATTGATTAAAGCCGCCGTGTGGGGTTTCCGAAGTCAGCGGCAGATGGTCATTGATCCAAACCGTGCCGAATCTAAGCGCGGAAGAGACTCTCAAAGCCTTGTGGACGTCCTTGGTCCAAACCGAAGCCGCAAGACCGTAGGGAACGTCGTTGGCGAGTTGAACCGCCTCGGCTTCGTCTTTAAACGGCAAAAGACAAACGACAGGGCCAAATATTTCTTTTTGGACCAGTTCCGAATTTTGTCCGGCTTTGACAACGACGGTCGGCTCAAAGAAAAATCCCTTCTTTATATTTTTGGGGCGATGCCCGCCGAAGAGAATCTCGATACTCTCGGCTCTGCTCAAAAAACCCTCAACGCGCGCGCGCTGATCTTCGGAAATCAGCGGGCCCATGTCGGTTTCGGGATCGTCAAAAAGCCCGAGTTTTATTTTTTTAGTCTCCTTGAGAAAATCAGCGGTAAAGCGGTCAAAAACTTTTTTGTGGATGTAAAGACGGGTCGCCGCCGTGCAATCTTGTCCGGCGTTGACAAAAGAGCCGACGACGGCCCCTAAGACGGCGGCGGAAAGAGAAGCGTCTTCAAAGACGATGAAGGGGGCTTTTCCGCCCAGCTCCAAGTGAAGGCGTTTAACCGTGGTCGAGGCCTGGGACATGATTTTTCGCCCCGTTGCGGTGTCTCCGGTAAAAGAAATCATTTTAATTTCAGGGTGGGAGGTCAGGAGTTTTCCGGTTTCTTCTCCGCCTAAAACGACATTGATGACGCCTTCTGGGAAACCCGCTTTGAGGGCCAGTTTCGCGATTTCAAGCGTGGTCAAGGGGGTCAATTCCGAGGGTTTGATGACGCAGGAATTTCCCGCGGCTAAAGCCGGAGCCATTTTCCAAACCGCCATCATCAGCGGATAATTCCACGGCGTAATCAACGCTACGGGGCCGATGGGATCCCTCTTTAAAAAAGAGAGATATCCGGTCGAATACTCAGATGAAGCCGGCGCCTCCAAAACGCGCGCGGCGGAAGCGAAAAAGCGCAGATTATCGACGGCAAAGGGCAGGTCTCCGTCTTGGGATAATTTCAGGGGTTTGCCGGTGTTTTGAGATTCTAAAAGCGCGAGGCGGGGTAAGTTTTTTTCGATGAGGTTGGCCCAGTTTAGAAGAAGGCTTGCGCGTTCAGCCGGCGATTTTAAGGCCCAAAGGGGGAAGGCCTTTTTGGCGGAGGAAACGGCGAGATGGACCTCTTCTTGGCCCGCATCTTGAACATGAGCGATTGTTTTTTCGTTTGAGGGTGAAATAATGGCGCGGCGATTAGCTGGGGGTGTTTGGCTCTTTTTCATGTTTTTTGATTCCCGCCGGCTTTTTTGACTCAAAATGGCGGGCATTGACCTCTTTAAACACTTTCTCGATGGTATCTAAAGCGGAATTTACTTCCTGCTGGGTGATGGTCAGCGGCGGCTCGATGCGGATGGTTTTGGCCGAAAAAAGAGTTCCCGCGACCAAAACCCCGTGATCGAAAAGACCCTTGGCGATTTCATAACCCAAGGCGTCCGAGGGAAACTCAAGGCCGATCATGAGCCCCTTGCCGCGAACGTCCGCGCAGAGTTTCGGAAACCTTCGGCGCAAGGCTTTGAGTTTCGCCATTATCTCATTTCCCATTTTTTCCGCGCGCTCGGGAAGCTTTTCTTCCAGTAAAACGTGAATATTGGCGATGGCGGCGACGCAGGCCAGGGGATTGCCGCCGAAAGTGGTTGAATGAAGCCAGGGCTCGGGAAAAAGTTGTTCCCAAATCGTTTTGTTGGAGACAAAAGCGCCGATGGGCATGACTCCTCCGCCCATCGCTTTTCCCAGGCACATGATGTCGGGCACGACATCCCAGTGGTCCACGCAAAACATTTTCCCGGTGCGGCCCATTCCGGTCTGGACTTCGTCGGCGATTAGAAGCGCCCCGTATCTGTCGCAAATTTCCCGAACCCTTGGGAAATAATCATCCGGAGGAACATTGATTCCGCCTTCGCCTTGGATTGGCTCTAAAATGACGCCCGCGATGTCGTTTCCGACTTCGTCGGCCGAGCGGACGATGGACTCGATATAATCGGCGTCGCCATAGGGAACATGGTAGCAGTCCGGCAATATAGGCAAGAAAGGCTGGCGAAATTTCGCTTTGGCCGTCGCCGATAAAGCCCCCAATGTTTTTCCGTGAAAAGCCGAGGTCGCGGCGACAAAGGATTTGCGGCCGGTGTGAAGCATGGCGAGTTTCATCGCTCCTTCAACCGCTTCCGCGCCGGAATTTCCAAAGAAGCTAAACTGAAGATCGCCGGGCGTAATATCATGGATGAGTTTCGCTAAAATCGCGCGAAAAGGCTCAAGAAGCTCTTGCGAGTGAAGGGCTTGCCTTTTGAGCTGATTTGAGACCGCTTCCACGACTTTAGGGTGGCGATGTCCGACGTTGAAAATTCCATATCCCCCGAGAAGGTCCAAATAGTGCCTTCCTTTAATATCGGTAAAACCGTTGGCGCTGTCGGCCCATTCAACCGAGATATATTCCGTCGAGACTGATTTCCGGTATTCAAGAAT
Source organism: bacterium (assembly GCA_021819565.1). Taxonomy (GTDB): domain Bacteria; phylum Elusimicrobiota; class Elusimicrobia; order UBA1565; family UBA9628; genus JAKAQV01. The sequence goes on from JAKAQV010000050.1 coordinate 5,380, forward strand.
GCCGGGGTTGACGTGGCTGGAGTAGTAATTGGCGGTGGCATCGGTGACCCAGTTTTTTTCTTCCTCGTTTAGCTCGGGTTTGGCCACAAGATCGAGAGTTTTTTGCGTTTCCTTGAGTATCTCTTGCGCGGTTTTTTTCATAGCTGGTTCCTTAAATGGGTTTTGTCACGGTTTCGACGAAATTAAAAGTTTGAAGACGCTCAAGTTCCTTAATAACAGAGATAGGATTTAAAGCCTCTTCCGGCGCCGCCGCTCCGCTTGAGATCAAAGTTTTTCCCTCAATCATCATCAAAGCCGCGATGGCGGCGGGAACTCCCACTCCCAGTGTCCCGGCGGAAATTTTGCCGTTTCCGCTCATCTCGCAGTCGAGAATTTTTTCCAGACATTTCCCTTTTGAGATTCCCGAGGCTTTCACCCTTAAAATTTCAAAATCGCGCCCGTTTGTGGGCGATAGATTTCGAGCGTTTTGCTGGGCCATCGCGGCTAAAAAGGACTTGGGAGAAATCGCTTGTCCGTTAAGATAAATCGGCCGGTCGCTTGAAAATCCGGCGGCTTCCAATATCTCCAACTGGGTTTTGAGAGGGGGGGGATATCCGATCTTAAAAAACAAATTTTTGATTTTCTTGGATTTGAGAAAATGGGGCAAGGTCGCGGTTTCGGAATGTATAACCGTTCCCACTTTCATTCGGCCCAGGGGCTTTTTAAAATCAATTTCTTCCGCGAGAGAATGAGGGGAAACGCTGACCGGCTTTCCATTTAAAAGAATCGGCGCTTTTTGGCCATGTTCGTCCAAAAGCGTCTTGATTGAGAAAGGGACAATGAGTTTATTTTTATCTAAAGCCGGGTCGAAGCTGGCGTCATAAATTCCGAGAGTGTCGATGGAATCAAAATCCTTGGCGATGTGAGATGCCATCAAATTGGAAAGCCCCGGGGCCGAGCCCATTCCTAAAACGGCCAAGCGTTTGGCGCGTTTAAATTCTTCATTTTTTTTCAGTTGTTTGAGCGTCATATGATAAAGCCCGCCTAGATCGATATAGTGGGCGTTTAAAGCCAGGCTTAAATCCATGGCGCTTAGATTAAATTCATACCAGGAACAGTTGAGAAGGCAGTCGGAACCTTTCAGCGCCTGAGAAGCGGCGTTTAAATTTGAGATGTCAAGCTTAACGGGCTTGATTTTTTTTGATTGCGGGATGGATTTTAAGAGAGAATTCGCTCTCGTTAGATCGATATCGGCGGCTAAAATGGATTTAACCTTGGGGTTTTGAGCCAAATAATAAAGCGCGCCTTCCGCCATCGCTCCAAAGCCGCCTAAGACCGCGATTTTCATAAGCAGAAATCCTCTAAAGTCTCTTCCAGAATGTCGAGCCCTTCGTTTAAGTCTGCGTCTTCAATGGTCAGCGGCATTAGCGTTCGCAAAACATTGTCGAAAATTCCGGCCTTGATGAGGAGTAGGCCCTTTTTCTCGCAGTCGGCGATAATTTGTTTAACTTGATTGACCGGCAAGGGAGCCTTGGTTTTTTTGTCCAAGACCAGTTCCAATGCGCGCATGGCGCCAAGGCCCCGAGATTCTCCGATAATGGAAAATTTTTTCTGAAAGGAGTTAAATCGAGCCTGAACGGTTTTTGCGACCGATCCCGCTTTGTTGAGGATATTTTCTTTTTCAAAAATTTCAAAGACCGCTAGCGCCGCAGCGCAGGCAAGAGGATTTCCGCCATAGGTGCCGCCAATGGCTCCGGCGGGGGGAGCGTCCATGATTTCGGAGCGGCCAACGACCGCAGAAAGAGGCATTCCGGCGGCGAGGGATTTTCCAACGACCAGTAAATCCGGCAAGACTTCCTCATGCTCAAAGGCCCAGAATTTTCCAGTGCGCCCAAACCCGCTTTGAACCTCGTCGATGATTAAAACAATTCCGTGGGCGTCGCAAAGTTCTCTTAAGCCCTTGAGAAATTTGGGCGTGGGAACGATAAAGCCGCCTTCGCCCTGAACCGGCTCGACAATTAAAGCGGCGGTTTGATTTGCGGGTATTTCTGATTGCCACAAGCGTTTTAACTCTTCCAGGCAATACTCGGTCAAATCCTTTGGATTTATGCCTGCGGGGGGGCGATACGAATAGGGGAAAGGCGCGCGGTAAATTTCCGGGGCGAAGGGGCCAAAGCCGGATTTTAAAACTTTTTCTCGCCCGTTGAGGGTCAAACACAAAAGCGTGCGCCCGTGGAAAGCGAAACCGAAAGAAATGACGGCGCTTCTTCGGGTAAAAAAACGAGCGAGCTTGACGGCGTTTTCAACGGCTTCCGCTCCGCTGTTAAAAAGCGCGGCTTTTTGGGGAAGAGGCGAGGGAATTGTCCGGCAGAGTTTTTCGCAGACCGCCGCATAATCTGAATAACTGGCGACGTGAAAAGAAGTGTGAGTTAATTTGGCGGCTTGCCGCTTTAGCGCGGAGACGACCTTGGGATGGCAGTGCCCAACGTTGAGCGCCCCGATTCCTCCGGCGAAATCGATATACTTTTTTCCTTCGCTATCCCAGAGGGTCGCGTTTTGGGCGTGGTCAACGACGATGGAGCTGTAGGCGGCAACGCCGCTAGAGACAAATTTTGCCCTTTGTTTTAAAGCGGTGTTTCCATGTGCCCCAATTTGGGCTTTTAAGCGGCTCCCCACGTCGCCAATATACTAGTTTCTCTAGAGCCCTGTCCAATTAATTCCGCCCGGTTTACCTGAACTTCCCTCTCTCGGTGTCTTTAAAATAGCGTCTTTGGAAAAAAAGCGAGACATTCACAAGCCCGATGAGAACCGGAACCTCGACCTTTGAAATGGGGGAAATGGAGACTGCCCCCACTTGCCACGAAAAGCGCATTAAAACTTTAGAATCCTGCGGCGTTTTCAATGGAGAACTCGAAACAATAAGATCCGCTCAATGGATTTCCGCTTGAATCCCCAAGCTTGCCTTGATAGTTGATATAGTCCCATGAATTTCTCAAGGCGCCGCGCTGACATATTAAACTGATTACCATGAAAATTTCTTAACAGATAAGTATTTTTCATGGTATAATATCAGCTGTCATGGAACTCATAGAGAGAAGGCGCGCGCTTTCGGAAGTCAGCCGTCTGTCGAGGATTTACCCCGTCGTCGCGGTTTTAGGGCCGCGCCAATGCGGAAAAACGACCCTCGCGCGGCAATTTTTAAAGCTTTCTCCTCTCGCGCGAAACTCCGCGTTTTTCGACCTCGAAGACGAGACCGATCTCGCTCGGCTTGAGACGCCTAAGTTGGCTCTTGAGAATTTGCGCGGAGTCGTCATTATAGATGAAATTCAGCGCCGTCCGAATCTTTTTGAGACCCTGCGCGTCCTCTCCGATCGCCGCCCGATTCCGGCGCGCTTTCTTATTTTGGGGAGCGCCTCGCGAGATCTCATTCGCCAGGGTTCGGAGTCCTTGGCCGGGCGCATCGGTTTTGTGGAGCTTTCGCCCTTTACGGCGGAGGAAGTTCCTGAAAAAGCCCTTAGGCGGCTTTGGCTTCGCGGCGGCTACCCAAAATCGTTTTTAGCCCGCAAAGATGAGGAATCGGCCCAATGGCGGAAAGATTATATCTCCACTTTTTTAGAACGGGACATTCCAGCCCTTGGATTTCGCGTCCCTGCCTCGTCCTTGCGCCGCTTTTGGACGATGCTGGCCCATTATCACGGACAAACTTTCAACGCCTCCGAGATTGGCCAATCCCTGGGGCTCTCGGATGATTCCATGCGCCGATATCTCGATATCCTCTGCGGAGCTTTCATGCTGCGGAGTCTCCCGCCCTGGCATGAAAATTTAAAAAAGCGCCAGGTCAAGGCGCCCAAAATTTATTTTCGGGACTCCGGAATTTTTCATTCGCTGATAGGCTGCCGCGCTGAAAAAGACGTGATGTCTCACCCGAAACTCGGAGCCTCTTGGGAAGGGTGGGCCATCGAAGAGATCATTCGGGCCAGCCAGGCGGGTCCTGGGGAAGCTTATTTTTGGGCGACGCACAATCAAGCCGAGCTGGACCTATTATTGATCAAAAACAACCGCCGCCTCGGATATGAGATCAAATACACGGATTCCCCGCGCTTAACGCCTTCCATGAAAATCGCGATGCAAGATCTTCATCTCGACGAGCTGTTGCTGATATTTCCTGGAAAGCAGTCCTTCCCGCTAGCTGATAAAATCAGGGCCGTCGGCTTTCAAGAATTTTTGCGCTCGATTCCTCATCCGCCGGCAATCAGCCGCCGCTAAAAAAGTAAAAAAAGTCCCCAATTCGCCCTTTTTAGGCGAACTCCTTATCCCCGTTTGTCTTTAAAATATCGCCTCTGGAAAAAAAGCGAGACATTCACAAGCCCGATGAGAACCGGAACCTCGACCAAGGGCCCAATGACCGCGGCGAACGCTTGTCCCGAGTTAAGTCCAAATACCGCCACCGCGACCGCGATGGCCAGCTCAAAATTATTGCTGGCGGCCGTAAATGAGAGAGTCGCCGCCTTGGAATAGTCCGCGCCCGCTTTTTTCCCAAGCCAGAAGCTGATTAAAAACATCAAGACGAAATAAATCAGAAGCGGCAGGGCGATTCGCAAAACGTCGAGCGGAATTTTGACAATCATCTCTCCTTTCAGGCTAAACATGACGACGATGGTAAAGAGAAGGGATATCAGCGTCAGCGGACTGATCTTAGGGATAAAAAACCGATGATACCAGTCCTTTCCTTTTGCCCGGACCAAGGCGAGCCGAGTCAGCATCCCAGCGAGAAAGGGAATGCCGAGGTAGATAAAAACGCTGCGCGCGATTTGTCCCATGCCGATATCAATGGCCGCGCCGGAAAATCCCAAGAGCGGAAGCGCTTTCGTGATGAACAGCCAGGCGTAGACGCTGTAGAAGAGAACTTGAAAGACGCTGTTAAAGGCGACGAGGCCGGCCGCGTATTCCGCGTCTCCGCTCGCCAATTCGTTCCAAACGATCACCATCGCGATACAGCGCGCAAGGCCGATCAGGATAAGGCCGACCATGTATTCGGGATAGCGCCGCAGAAAAATAATAGCGAGCGCAAACATGAGCGCCGGACCAATAACCCAATTTTGGAGAAGAGACAGGCCCAGAACTTTTTTATCGCGAAAGACCCCGCCGAGATTTTCATAGCGCACCTTGGCCAAGGGCGGATACATCATCAGGATAAGACCGATGGCGATGGGGATGTTGGTCGTGCCTGATTGAAAGCGGTTGATGAAAGCCGGAATGCCCGGCGCGAAAAATCCAAGAGCGATTCCCAGCGCCATCGCGGCGAATATCCACGCCGTCAGATAGCGGTCTAAAAATGAAAGATGTTTTTTGGGTTTGTCGTTCGGATTGTTCGCCGTGTCAATTAAATTCTTGACGCGAAGTTCGATCTCATCTCTTATATGGCGAAAATCGTCATCCGAAAGATTCTTCGGGTCGGGCAGGTTCCAATCGAGCCGGTTTTTGGCCGGAAGAGAGGGGCAGGCGTCTCCGCAACCCATCGTCACGATGTAATCCCACTCGGCCCTGGGAAGATCCCCTAAGCCTTTTGATGCCTGGACGCCGATATCAATTTCCTTTTCCTTCATAAAGGCGATGGCCCGGAGATTGACTTGTCCGGACGGTCTTGAGCCGGCGCTAAAGACCTCCAGGACGCCTTGACCGAGTTTGCGGGCAAATCCTTCCGCCATCTGGCTGCGGCAGGAGTTTTCAACGCACACAAACAACGCCTTTTTCATTTTCTCTCCATTATATATGGATTCTCGTATATATAAAGCGTAAAAAAATCAGTCACACGTCGCCTTTCGAGACTGAATTTTTTTGAGCGTCTTTAAGTCTTGTCGCAGAGTTTTGACCTCGGAAAAGCATCCCCGCAGGCATCCAATTAATCCGCGATGAAAGCCGCTCTCGGCCTTTGTCAGAGAGTAATGCTTCCACAATCTCTCTTTGCGAACGTTTACGAGGCCGGCGCTTCGCAAATATGCGAGGTGCCTGGAGACCTTGGGCTGAGAAACGCCCAGAATTTTCTGGATATCGCAAACGCAAAGCTCCCGGCGGCGCGCCAGGAGGTTAAGAATCCTCAGCCGCGTTTCATCCGCGAACGCCCTAAACATCCGGTCAGCGGGAGCTTTCATATATGCTTATGCGTATATTATAGCGGAGATCAGGCCGAAAGTCAAGGGGATTTTTTGGCCCAATCTGTTTGACAACGTCTTGCGCTATCCCTTATAATACAGTTGCGTAATATCGCAACTGTATTTAGGAGAGCGAATGGCCAAGAGGGACGCGGAGAGACTGATCTACGAGAT
>JAKAQV010000051.1 GCA_021819565.1 bacterium
AGCCGTCGGAAAATTCAACCGCCGAATGGATAATGGACTGATGATGAATGACGATCTCGATTTGGGAATAATTGAGGCCAAACAAATTCATAATCTCGATAGACTCAAAACCCTTATTCATCAAGGTGGCGCAATCAAGGGTGATTTTTCTGCCCATCTTCCAGGTCGGATGCTTTAAAGCCTCTTCCACGCTGACTTGACTCAAAGAGCCTTTTCTTCGGTAAAACGCCCCGCCCGAAGCCGTCAAAAAAACCCGGCGAATGATTTTGGAAAAAGGCTCTTTTCCCCCGCGCCTTTCCCGCTCGCCTTGAACGCATTGAAAAATAGCCGAGGGCTCGGAATCAACCGGAACGATTTTAGCCTGCCATCTTTCCGCCTCTTTCATAAACTGCGCGCCGGCCATGACCATAGGCTCTTTATTGGCCAAAGCGATCGTTTTTCCGGCCCGAATGGCGGCAAGCAAGGGCGCAAAACCCACGCCGCCCACCAAACTCGTCAAAACGATATCGACTTGAGGGTCAGACGCCATTTGAACCAAGCCCTCGACTCCCGAGGGAAGATATCGGCAAGAGCCGTTGAGGCGTCCGCGAAATTTCTCGGAAGCCTCGGAATCAAAAAGAGAAACCAGGGAAGGCTTAAATTTTTTAGCCTGCTTAAGCAAGAGTTCGGCGTTTGAGTGCGCGGCAAGCCCGGCGACGCTTAATTCCCCGGGGATTTTAGAAACCACATCCAAGGCGTTGACGCCGATAGAACCTGTCGAACCTAAAATAGCGAGTCGTTTCATTTTAATATCAGCCAATAATAAACCGCCGGCGCGGCCAGAAAAAAAGAATCAAAACGATCTAGAATTCCTCCGTGCCCGGGCAAGAGAGCGCCGGAGTCTTTCGCTCCCAAGGCTCTCTTAATCATAGATTCTGCCAAATCTGATAGCTGTCCCGCTACAGAAATGATAATGCCAACTCCCAGCGCCTTGACAAGGCTTATTTGAGCGGGATAAAAATAATAGAATCCGTAGGCGACTCCTAAAGCGGTTAAAGATCCGGCAATCGCGCCTTCCCAGGTTTTTTTAGGGCTTAAAGCCGACAGTTGATGGCGTCCCAATAAATGCCCCGCGACATAAGCCGCGGAATCCATAGCCCAAATCGAGACAAACAAAAGAAAAGTCAGGCGCTCTCCGTTGGAATTGAGATTGCGAATCAAGGCCATGTAAGGCGGAAAAAGCCCGAGCCACAAAACTCCAAACAAGGTCAAAGCCGCTCGATCCAGAGAATAGCGCACGGCGGAAGAGCTCATTTCCCTCAGGAAAATAAGAACCATCACCGCAAAAACCCCAAAAGAGGTCGAGCCGCCTAATACTTCGTTGACAGCGAGAAAGCTTCCCAAAATAACGCAGCTCAAATTCTGAACCGGGCGTTTAGCCAAACTCAAGAGCATTTCATACTCATAGAGACAAAGAAAGGATACGATGACCGCAAACAAGGAAAAGGTCATTGCGCCTAGGTGAATCAGAAGAATCAACGCGGGCAGGCCGACAAAAATGGTCAGAAGCCTTGGCAAAAGCATTCGCTACAGCCCCCCAAAGCGTCTTTGCCGGGACTGGAAATCTCGAATCGCCGCTAGAAGGTCTTCTCGCCTAAAATCGGGCCAGAGAACGGGGGTCACATAAATTTCCGCATAGGCTATTTGCCAAAGAAGAAAATTTGAGACGCGGTTTTCCCCCGAGGTGCGAATTAATAAGTCGGGATCGGGAATATCGGCGCTGTAAAGAGAGTCTGAAATGTCTTTTTCCGACACGATTTTTTTTCCTTGCGAAATCAGTTTATTGACCGCGTCGGTAATTTCTTGCCTAGAGCCGTAATTGAGCGCCAGATTGAGAATCAAGCCGGTGTTTTTCCCGAGGAACTCGACCGAACGCGCCAATGATTTTTGAAGATGAGCCGGAAGAGCTTCTATTTTCCCAGAAATTTTAAGGCGCACGTTGTTTTTTGCGAGTTCCGGCGTTTCTTTTTCAAGAGCGCGACCGAGAATTCCCATGAGATCGCTAATCTCTTCCTTGGGCCGCCGCCAATTCTCCGTGGAAAAGGAATAAAGGGTCAAAACCTCTATTTTAAAATCCGCGCAAGCCCGGACGATTTCCCTGACAGATTCAACCCCGGCGTTGTGGCCTATGGCGCGAGGAAGATTTCTTTTTTTAGCCCAGCGCCCGTTTCCATCCATGATGATGGCAATATGCTTGGGCAGCGAAGATGAGTCTAAAACCTCGGCGGGAGCTTTGTCTAAAGACTTTTTATTGCGGGAAAAAATAGAATTTTTCCAAAACCCCGTCCTAGTCGTCATTCGGACTTTATCGGCCTCAATTGGTCAGATAGTGGAAATTTCCTGTTCTTTGGCCACCGTCTGTTGGTCTACTTTTTGAATGTATGAATCCGTTATTTTTTGGACCCGCGCTTCAAGGGCTTTCACGTCGTCTTGGGAAATTTCCTTGGCCTTTTCCGCCTTGCGAATGAGATCCAAAGCCGCATGACGTTCATTGCGGACGGCAACGCGAAATTCTTCTCCCAATTTTTTTGCCAGTTTAATTAAGTCTTTTCGTCTCTCTTCAGTCATCGTCGGCAAGGCCAGCCGAAGCATTTTTCCGTCATTTTGCGGCAAAGCCCCCAAATCGGCCTTCTGAATGGCTTTTTCAAGATCGGTTAAGACGGAAGGGTCCCAAGGGCGAATTTCAAGCACGCGGGCCTCGGGAACGGAAATCGCCGCCACCTGCTTGAGCGGCACGGCTTGGCCGTAATACTCGACCTTGACGCTTTCAAGAATCAGGGGGTTGGCTCTTCCAGTGCGCATGACTGAAAATTCCTTAGCCAATTTCTGAAGGCGGTCTTTCATCGCCTCTTCCATCTTGACCAGAATTGAATTTACCGCTTCTGTCACCGGCATACTTTTCTCCTATTCCTTAATCAAGGTTCCGACTTTTTTTCCGCCTACGGCCAAGGCGATATTGCCTTTGACATGAAGATCAAAAACAAGAACCGGCATCTGGTTTTCCATACAGAGAGTCAGAGCCGTCGCGTCCATGACTTTAAGGCGGTCGCGAATAGAATCCATGAAGCGCACTTCATCAAGCCGCTTGGCGTTTTTATTCTTTTTGGGGTCATCGGTGTAGACGCCGTCAACCTGGGTCGCCTTGAGAAGAGCCTGGGCTTCGATTTCAACGGCGCGCAAGGCCGCGGCCGTGTCGGTCGTGAAATAAGGGTTGCCGGTTCCGCCGGCAAAAATAACCACCCGGTTTTTCTCAAGATGGCGAATGGCCCTTCTTCTAATATAAGGTTCGGCCAGTTTTGATATCTCAATGGCGGTTTGAACGCGGGTTGGAATATGCAAATCCTCAAGAGCGTCTTGAAGCGCCATCGCGTTCATGACCGTCGCCAACATTCCCATGTAATCCGCGGTCACCCGTCCAATGGCCTCGCCTCGGTTGGCCCCCCGCCAAATATTGCCGCCTCCAACCACGATTCCCATCTGAACGCCCTCATCATAGGCCTTCTTAATTTCCTGGGCAATCCAAGAAAGCTCGGAGGAATCAATTCCATGTTCTCCTTCTTTGCACAAAGACTCGCCCGAGAGTTTAAGAAGAACCCGGCTATAACGCGTTTGTGCGCCTTTTAAAGGAGCGGCGCTGGTTTGAGAGGCTGAGTCAGAAGATGAGGACTTCATTCCCCCAGCTGATAGCGGGCAAAGCGAACGACTGAAATTTCAGCGCCCAATTGCGTTGCCGTCTCTTTAATCATCTGAGAAATTGAGGTCTTGTTGTCCCGAATGCTCAGTTGTTCAAGCAAGCACAAGGACTGATAGAAGAGTTTGTTGATTTTGCCTTCCACGATTTTGGGAATCGAGGCTTCAGGCTTGCCTTCCTTTTTCAATAGCTCGGTATAGATCTCTTTTTCTTTCTCGATTTCCGCCTGAGGAACATCCGCCTTGGAAAGATATTTCGCGGAAGAACCCACGATTTGAAGCAAAAGTTCCTTGGCTAGATTTGAGACCTTGTCTGAAGACGCAACCGCGTCATTTGAGAAAGACAACTCAATTAAAGCTCCTTTTTTAGCCCCGAGATGGATGTATCCCGCAATCAGGCCGTGCCCCTTAACGGAAAAACGCTCGAAACGGCGCAATTGAATATTTTCTCCCAGTTTTTGAAAAACCGGCTGAATGAGAGAAGACGCCTGGGAAATCTCGCTGATTTCTCCGGCGGCGAATTTCTCCGCCAAGGTCTGCGCCAAAGCCTGAAATTCAACGGTTCGGGCGACAAAATCTGTTTCGCTGTTAAGCTCGATAAGAGCGCCTGCTTTACCGGAAACGGCATATGCCACCGCCCCTTCCTTGGTCGCCCGCCCCGATTTTTTAGCCGCATCGGAGAGGCCTTTTTTTCTTAAAACCGTCAAGGCTTCTTCAAAATTGCCGTTGGTTTCCGTCAAAGCCTTTTTACAATCGCTAATTCCCGCGCCGCTTTTCGCGCGAAGTTCAAGAATCAATTTGTTTAGATCCATGGTTGTCGTCATTTAAGCCTCCGGGACTGTTTGAGTGGTCTCTTCCGAGACCATTCCCTCTTCTTCCATTGAGACTTCCTCTTCTGAATTGGTTTCGGACTGAAGCATTTCATTTTCAGCGTTCTCGACGCTCGCCGGCTGTTGAGCGGAGCGCTCGGCTCGGCCCTCCAAAATGGCATCCGCCATAAGAGAGCAGAAAAATTTTATCGAGCGGGCCGCGTCGTCATTTCCGGGAATTGGATAATCAATTAAATCGGGGTCGCAGTCGGTGTCGCAAACGGCGACGACGCTGATATTCAATCGTTTAGCCTCGGCGATAGACAACTCTTCTTCAACCGGGTCCACGACAAAGAGAACGTTGGGGAGTTTGTCCATGTTTCGGATTCCCGCGAGATTTCTGCTCAACTTGCTCATTTCCTTAGAGAGTCTCGACGCCTCTTTTTTGCTAATCACCTTAAAGAGCCCGTCGGTTTGCCACTTCTCAAGCTCTTCAAGCCTTTTGACGGATTTTCGGAGAGTGGAAAAATTCGTCAGCGTTCCGCCCAGCCATTTTTCGGCGGCATATGAAACCTGCGCCCGCTGCGCTTCGGTTTTGATGATTTCCTGGGCTTGTTTTTTAGTTCCGACAAACAGGAAAGTCTTTCCCTCGGCGGACTGATCTTTCACAAAAGAATAGGCTTTCTTGATTTCTTTCACCGTTTTCTGCAAATCAATGATGTGGATATTATTGCGCGCACCAAAAATAAAGCGCGACATCTTGGGGTTCCAGCGCCAGGTCTGATGACCAAAATGGACGCCGGCTTCAAGCAAGGACTTCATCGGAATGTTATTCACCTATTCTTTACCTCTCCTATTATTTAATCGCTGTCGCAACAAGCTTTTATTATTGTAACAAATAAAACGCCAAAAATTTCTCTTCTCGGCTTTTATGTAAAATAAACGGGATGTTTAATCGGCAACATTTTCGCTTCGCGGCCATAGCCGCCTTATCTTTTCTCTGCGCCTGTTCTCATTGGGCCAAAATGGGCGTCGTTTTGACTCCGCCCCGCAAGCTCAATCTAGCCATTCTCCCCATTCAATTTTCCGTTAAAATATCCAAGCGCAAGGAAATCCAAGACGTTCCCAAGGAGGAACAAAAACTTTCTTATAAAGAGGAAGCCGCTTTGACCCAAGCGAAACTTGAAGCCATCAGCCAAAGAATGACTCGCTACATTGGAAACCGGCTTTCGAAAAGCTATTTTTTTAACATCGTCTCCTTGGACAAAGAAATTCCGTTCGCGAATTTCCAATTGCCGACTTCCTCCGCCGCTTGGCAAGATCTCAGCCGGTCGGCCGGCGCCGCGATTTTTCTCCAAGTCCAAATCGAAGGCTATGGTCATATCAGAAAAATTTGGCTGGCCTATTTAGTTGGCAGCGGCTTAGTGGAAGGCTTGGTCGAGGGGGTTGCCGCTTCTTTCGCCTTGGGCCCCAGGCAACAGTGGATTGCGGCGGCTATCGGCGGAGAAGAGGCGCTTCAAGAAACCGCCGAATGGGTGGGAGGAGCGTATATCCTGGACCATTTTTTTACTCCGGTTATTTTAAAAGCGCGTTTGATTAACGGTCATACCGGAAAAGTTTTTTGGTCGGAAACGGCGATGGGAACCTGGGCCGGCGCGGATTTAAAGAAATTTCCGAAATCCGAGCGAAGCAAAAAACAGATCCGCCTCAAAGCCGTTTCGGAAGCCGCCCTGAGAAAATTGGCCAAGGACATTGAAAAGGCCGCGGCAAAAAACGAGAGCTTTGAGTAAAAGCAAAAATTTATATACTCTTATCTAAATGAGACAAGAACCGTTGTCGAATTTTCGCGTAGCTCTGCTCACGTCAACATCTTCTCAAACTCAAATAAGCGAAATCGCGCACCCGCTAAAAAAATGGGGCTATAAAATTCAAGATTTTTTATTTCAAAACGGCATTCCCCCCTATTCACAAATTAAAACTTTCTCGCCCCATCTGTTGATCTGGATTGCCCCGTCTCAGAGGCTTAAGGAATTAGCTTCTTTAAAAAACCGAGACGATATCGGCGGCGTGCCGGTTCTCTGCGTTCAATCTTCGAAATCCGCAGATATATTAGCCGCCTGCCTTGACGCCGGGGCGGATGATTTCATCCATTACCCTTTTGACGCGAGAATTCTCGTGGCCCGCGCGGAAAACCTTATCCGCAGGGAACTGCGAAACGGGCGCATTCAAAATGCGTCCAAAGCGGCGCTTCAAAGCGGGAAAATCTATGTCGATCTTCTCGCGCGGGAAGTCAAATTGGGAGACAAGCCCCTCGCCTTGACCCGCTTTGAGTTCGATCTTTTGGCCTTTCTTCTAAAAAACGAGGGCGAAGCGGTCGAGCGCAAGAAAATTCTAGCCGAGGTGTGGAAATATCCCGAGGATGTTCAAACGCGAACGCTCGACAAGCATATCGAGACCCTGCGAAAAAAATTAGGCTCCGAGTCTCGGCGTTTATCCACGGTTCACGGACTGGGTTATCGCATCGGCAAACCCGCGCTCCAAAACGCCTATGTCTATGGGTATCTCCCTTAAGCGCACAGATAACGAAAGGAAAGGCCATGAATAGAAAAAAGATTACTTGCGCATTATTACTAATCGCGTTTGGCGCGGCTTCTCTTTACGCTCAAATTCCGGGGCTCATCAACTTCCAGGGAAAACTTTTAGATACCAGCAACAATCCCAAAAATGGGACATTTAGCATGGTCTTTTCTATTTACAATGTCGCGACTGGAGGAAGCTCTCTTTGGACTGAAACTCAGCCCAGCGTTTCCGTCACGAACGGAGTCTTCTCAGTTCAACTTGGCGCCGTTACGCCTATTCCTCAAAGCGTCTTTGTCAGTTCCCCCACCTACTTAGAAGTAGATATCGCTGGTCAAACTGGAAGCCCGAGGCAAGAATTGGTGACAAGCCCTTACGCTTTTTCCTCAGGACAGGCCGACACAGCGACCGTCGCTTTAACCGCCGAAAATCTCGTTCCGGGAAATAATAATTACATTCAAAATACTCAAAGCCTTCAATCCGGCGCGGTTTTCCATGTTTCGAGCGCGACCATTGGCGGTCCTTTTGTCGCGACGGGCACCGTAACCCTGGGAAGCGCGGCCGGGGCAGTGACGCTCAGCAGCAATACGACGATTTCAGGAAATCTCACGGTCAACGGCGCGGGACCGCAGTCTTTTACGGGAAATATTTTGGTTTTGGGAAACGCGCAAATTAATGGCGGCAATCTCAATGATTCCGGCGGCACAAGCCGAATTATTTTGGGCGATCCCTTGACCATCAACGCTCCCACTACGGGAATTGCCGTGCCTAATGGCCAACCGGGAGTCTTGTTTAGCACCAGCGTGTTTTTTAACGGAACTCCCAACGGCGACAATTATATCGCCTATCCTTTTACCGCGCAAAATACCATCGCTTTTGGAAACGCCGTTATTTTGCAAGGTGGTGGCGTTGCCGCTGCGGCAGCAAATAGCAGCGCGCTCTCCGCTGGGTTTGCCGTTACTTCGGCAACCGCCGGCCAAACAGTCTGGGTCGCGGCGACGGGAATTTTTGGTGAGGCTGTTTCCGCAGGAACTGTGGCCATTGGAGCTCGCGTTTGCACATCCACGACTCTTGGGGAAGTGATATCCTGCGGCACCGCCGGCGCCCCTATCGGAAAGGCCATCACCGGAACAACCGGAGCGGGACAGACTTTCTCGGTTCTCATCTGGCAGGGAAACTAAAAAAAGGATCAGTCCCCCTTTTTCCATTTCTATTGAGGCCGTTTTAACAATACTCCCAAAATAGCGTTAAAATTGGGATCATGATCCGGTGCCTCTGCCGCCTTGGAAACAGGCCTTCCAAAAGATTGGATTTGAATTCTAATTTGTGAATTTAATTTCGCATTAAATTCGCGAGACTTTTTCCACAAAAAGCGGCATACTTCCTAATACGCGCGCGCGTCTTAAATTAATAGAATCTATGGAGCCGATGAATCAACGAACAAGTTTTTCTATTCCGTCAAGGATGCGGACAATCCTATCGGAGGAGATGTCCGTAAAAAGCATCAGGCGGGAATTGCTTAATCTAAGCTATAAATACAGTCTAACCGAAAAGCCTGAGCGCGTCAAAAGAATTTGGAAGCAAAACGAAAGCGGCGCCTTTGGAGACGCCGCCTTGACTCCGGAGAAAGCCCCACCAGCTTGGAGCGCCCCGCAGACATATTGTAATCTCATTACTCATTCTTGTCAAGGGAAGAAAGTTACGGCTGCTGACTTTGAAGAGGAGAGCCGTAACCTGTGTGCCCCGCCCGGGACTCGAACCCGGATCTCCTCCGGAGTCAGCGGGGCGCTTTGTCCATTTAAGCTAGCGAGGCTCACATCTTATATACCGATATGAGCGCCAAAAAGTTCCCTCACTCTCGGGATTTTCGTCTGCATAAGAACTGGATCATCGCCTTTTTTATTCTGATTTTGGGCGCGATTCCGGCTTTGGCCGGTTCTCCCATTAACACCTCATCAAATGCGATCGTTCGCAACGCGGTCAATCAATCCGGAAGCACGGTTAGTTTCACGAGTTCCCAACTCAACGATGATTTAGGCGAACTCTCGGGATCCACCATCTCTTTTTCCGGTTTCCAGCTTTTCCCCGGGCTTCTTCAAATCAACTCTTTTCCCGGTCCCGTATCCAATTTTTCGGGCGTTCCCCTTTCCAGCGTCACTGCGCAAATCAACTGGAACGCGCCGGGAATTGACGGCTCCCTGGGAACTCTTCCCAGCGGCAGCAGCTATCAGATTCAATATGCAAGCGCAATCCCTTCTTGGAATTACGCGAATGCTCAAGTTTCCATTTCGACTGGCGGGGTGAACCCCGGCGACGCTCAAGGATATCCCATTTCCGGGCTTTTGCCCAACACCACTTATTTTTTTGGAATTTGGACGGAGGACCCCTTTGGAAATTTAAGTTTCCTTTCCACTGGCGCGGTTGCGGCCACTCTTTCTCAAAGCATCAATTCTCTCAGCTCGAATTTTTTGATGGTGGGAGAGAGTTCCTCAACGGTGGGCTGGGCGGCCTTGCCGCAAAATCCCTCGTCTTCCACTTCCGAGGGCTATGAGCTCGACGCTTCTACCGCCCCGGACTTTTCAGGGACTATTCTCTCGTCTATCACCACAAGCGTTCTTGATTCCACTCTCACCGTCTCGGGACTTTACCCCGACACTACTTATTTTTTCCGCGTCGGTTCTCTTAACTGGGATAAAACCCCCGATTTTATTTCTATCGGCTCAACGGTCACCTCCGCCGCTTCCCCCACCCTCATCAATCCCGCTTTTACCATGGTCGGAATCACTTCAACGACTGTTCAATGGGGAGGAAACGCCAATCCAGCCGGGGTAGAATATCTCTTAAATCTTTCAACTGCTTCAAACTTTACCGGCACGCTTTTCTCATCGGCAACGCTGAACCTTTTTGCGACCTTAACGGGCCTCAACCCCAACACCACCTATTACGCCGAAGTTCAGGCGACCGGAATCAACAATATCTCTTCCGCCTTTACCGCCTTGGGTTCCACCATGACCCAGGCTTCTCCACCTCAAACGGCAAGCCCCAGCTTTAACATGGTTTATATCACAAGCCTCACCGTCACTTTCCAAAATGGAACTCCGCCCAACCCATCAGGAACGTTTTATGATGTTCTTATCTCCACCGACCCCGCTTTCTCGGTCTACACCGACAGCTTGACTCAAAATCTAAGCGCGAGTTTTAGCGGCCTTTTGCCCGACACCACCTATTACGCACAGGCCTCGGGAGAAAACAATCTCGGTGTCTTATCGGTCTATGAAAGTTTGGGCTCGACCGCCACACTTTCCGTCTTGCCGGGAACTCTCGCGCAATCTTACAGCAATCTGTCGGGATCCGGCTTTACCCTATCCTGGGCTTCGGGAACAATTGCCACAGGATTTAACCCCGGAAACGCGAGTTATGAAGCCCAGGCGGCTCTTGATTCAGGATTTACTTCCGGAGTCGTCGATGTCATTGTCAGCACGACTTCCGCTGGTTTTACGGGACTGACCCCCAACACCGTTTATTATACTCGCGCAAGAGCGCTTAACTGGCAAAATATCCCCACTTCTTATGTGACTTTTGGATCCACTTCTACTCTTATTTCGGCTGTCCCCTCGTTTTTATCCGGAACTTTTTTGGTCTCAAACGCGTTGGGCGTTTTTCAAAGCCCGACTCTCTATACCGACACGACAACCCCGAGTCTTCAAGTTCAAGTTCTCTCGGCTTTTAATCCGGGACTCTCCATCACCAACACGCCCAACACCTGGGCCATCTGGCATTTCGACGAAGGATCGGGAACGGTCGGATATGACGCAAGCTTCCATGGAAACAACGTCGATTTGACGGGAACTGTCACCTGGCAGCCCGGCATTGTGGGAGATTCCGTTTACTTTGACGGTTCGACGACCTACGGCTACAGTGTCAACCAAGTCAATAATCCAACGACGTTTACCATCGCCGCTTGGTTTAAAACCGCCGCCAATTACAGCTCCGGCGGAAAAATTATCGGTTTTGGAAACGCTCAGACCGGCGCCAGCAGCAACTATGACCGCCATATTTACATGATTAATAGCGGGCAACTTATTTTCGGCGTTTATAACAACGCAATTTATACCATCACAAGTCCAAGCTCTTATAATGATGGAAATTGGCATTACGCCATGGGAACAATCTCTTCCGCCGGGATGTATTTTTATGTGGACGGTCAAGAAGTGGGAACTAATCCTAACACCGCCTCCCAGGCTTACGCCGGATATTGGAGAGTCGGCTACGATAATTTAAACGGCTGGCTCAACCCGCCATCGAGCTACTATTTCCAAGGAAATATTGATGAGGTTTTTATCGACACCAACGACGC